>JAITBX010000091.1 GCA_031283405.1 Burkholderiales bacterium
GTCGGGCTTGATTGCGATGACCGGCAACGCTCGCTCGACGCTCGCTCGCGCCGCCGATGTTTTTCTCGACGCTTCGGTCGAATCGGAAGCCTGTCCGCTGGGATTGGCGCCGACGACCAGCACGACGGTGTCGCTGGCGTTGGGCGACGCGCTGGCGCTGGCTTTGCTCGACGCGCGCGGTTTCTCCGCCGAAGATTTTGCGCGTTCGCATCCGGGCGGCGCGCTGGGGCGCCGTTTGTTGACGCGCGTGTCCGACATCATGCGCACCGGCGAGGCTTTGCCGACGGTAGCGCAAACGGCAACGCTGCAAGAAGCGCTGGTGGTCATCAGCGGCAAGGGCATGGGGATGACGGCGGTGCTCGACGATGAACATCGCGTCGTCGGTATTTTTACCGACGGCGATTTGCGTCGTTACTTGGAAAAGAATCACGAACTGGCGATGCCGATCAAGCAACTGATGAAAACATCGCCGCGCACGATTACCGCCGACCGGCTGGCGGTCGATGCGGTGGCGTTGATGGAAGCCGCGCCGAAGATTTCGCAACTGTTGGTCGTTGATGAGACGCGCCATTTGATCGGCGCGCTGCACATGCACGATCTTTTCCGCGCGAGGATTTTGTGATGGCTTCAGATCTTCCTCCAACACTCATCGCGCGCGCCGCGGCGGTTCGTTTGTTGATCTGCGATGTGGACGGCGTGCTCACCGACGGGCGCATTTATTTCAGCGATGAAGGCGTCGAATCGAAAGCGTTTTTTGCGACTGACGGCGTCGGCCTCAAATTGTTGCAGCGTGCCGACATCGAAATCGCCTGGATCACCGGCAGCCGCGCTCCGGCGGTGGAGCATCGCGCCCGTGTGCTCGGCGTCAAGCATGTGATCATGGGCGTGTTCGACAAACTGACGCCGTTGCGTGAGCTGTGCGCGCAATTCAACATCACGCCGGCGGCTTGCGCCTGCATCGGCGATGATCTGCCTGACTTGCCGTTGCTCACGGCGTGCGGCTTGGCGATTACCGTGCCGCATGCGCCCGATGCGCTCAAAGAAGCGGCGCATTATGTGACGCAAAAGCCGGGCGGCGGCGGCGCCGTGCGCGAAGTGTGCGATCTGATTTTGGCGGCGCAAAATAAAGCGCCCGACGCGACTCTGCTGCGGTCGGCATAGAGGAAATATCATGACCGCGATGCGAGATCGTATCTACCGTTGGGTTTCATGGTTGCCGTTGCTGTTTCTGGCGGCGCTGGCGGCGTTGACGTATTGGCTTGATGCACAAGTCAAAGTGCCCAGCGCGGGCAGCGACGCGCTCACGCGCCACACGCCCGATCTTTTCATCAATCGTTTTCACGCGACGCTGTTCAACGCCGACGGAGCGCCGCAACAACAGTTGACCGCCGTTTACGCCGAACATTTTGCCGACGACAATTCGGTGACGCTCGAAAAGCCGCAAATCACTTTGCAAAATCCCAATCAGCCGCGCTTCACGATGGTCGCCGATCGCGCGCAATTCAGCGGCGACCGCCGTGACCTCTATCTTCACGGCACGGTCACCGCCGTTCGTGATGCGCCAACTGGCGACGCCAAACAGGAGGGGCTTCCCGGCGAACCGCTGACGCTGCACACCGAATACCTGCATGTGCGTCCCCACGACAACTTCGTGAACACCGATAAAAAAGTCTCGCTGGAATCGCCGAGCAGCCGCATCGAATCGGTGGGAATGGAGCTTGACGGGAACACTCACATCATCAAACTTTATTCCGATGTTCAGGGAACTTTCCTGCCACAAATCAAACCGCGTCATTGAAGATAAATCGCCATGACTCGCTCACTCTTTCATTTCTTTCGACCTGCGGCGCTGTTCGCTTGCCTTCTCATGGCGATGCCGGCTTTCGCCGAGCGCAGCGATCGCGATCAGCCGATCCAGTTCTCCGCCGACAAAAGCGAAGCGATCAATTACGACACCAAAGTCGCCACGTTGTCGGGCAACGTCATTATCACTCAGGGCACCATGACCATTCGCGCCGATCGCGTCGTGCTCAAACAAAACCCCGACAACACCTTGTCGGCGACGGCTTATGGCAAACCTGTGAGTTTCCGGCAGAAGCGCGACGGCTCCGGCGAATACGTCGAAGGCTACGCGCTGCGCGCCGAATACGACGGCCAGAAAGAAGTGCTGGAATTGTTCGATCAGGCGTTGCTCAAACAAGGCATTGACGAAATTCGCAGCAATTACATTTACTACAACAGCGCCACTGAAACTTTCCGCGCCGAAGGGCGGCCTGATTCGACGCTGCCGCACGGCAGCACGCCGTCGTCCGAAGAGCGCGTTCACGGCACGTTCCAACCGAAGGGCAAAGACGGCGAAAGCAAGTTGCCGTCGCCGAAACCTGCTGCCCCCTTGAAACCCGATACCAAGCTGGAGTCACGGTGAGTTCGCTATCTGCCCATCAACTCAAAAAGCGCTACAAGACGCGCACGGTCGTTCACGATGTGTCGTTGTCGGTCGCGCGCGGTGAAGTCGTCGGCTTGCTCGGTCCCAACGGCGCCGGCAAAACGACGTGCTTCTATATGATCGTCGGCCTGATCTCCGCCGACGGCGGCCGCATTGAACTCGACGGCGACGACATTTCGCGTCAGCCGATTCATTTGCGCGCGCGTCGCGGTCTTGCTTATTTGCCGCAGGAAGCGTCGATCTTTCGCAAGCTCACCGTTGCCGAAAACGTTCGCGCCATTCTGGAATTGCAAAATCTCGATGAGGACGCGATTGCCAATCGTCTCGACGCGCTGCTCGAAGATTTGTCGATCAGTCATCTTGCCGATGCGCCGGCGATTTCGCTGTCCGGCGGCGAGCGGCGGCGTTGCGAAATTGCCCGCGCGCTGGCGTCGCGCCCGCATTTCATTCTGCTCGATGAGCCTTTCGCCGGCGTCGATCCGATTGCTGTTCTCGACATTCAGCGCATCATCCGCTTTCTGAAAGAACGCGATATCGGCGTTTTGATTACCGATCACAACGTCCGCGAAACGCTGGGCATTTGCGACCGCGCCTACATCATCAACGAAGGCAGCGTGCTGGCTTCCGGCGAGCCGGCGGCCATTGTTCACGATGAAGCCGTGCGGAAAGTGTATTTGGGAGAGCATTTCCGGCTTTAGCCGAGAGCGCATGCGAGAGAGCGCCATATGAGGCAAACGCTCAATCTGAAAGTTTCGCAGCAACTGGTGTTGTCGCCGCAATTGCAGCAGGCGATACGGTTGCTGCAACTTTCGACGCTGGATTTGAACGAAGAAATCGAGCGCGTGCTGGAGGACAACCCGCTGATCGAAATAGATTCCGACAGCGGTGAGGGCGTGTTTGAAACCTCGCTGGACACGCCCGATTTTTCAGAAGTCGTCGCCGCGCCGCCGGCAGAAGAAACGGCAAGCGTCGGAGAAGAAAAGGGCGCCGAAGCGGGCGATGCGGCCAACGACATCACCGACACGCTGAATGATTTTGACGAGGCCGATGCGGTAGAGCGGGAAGATTACGTTTTGACCAGCGACGAAGGCGGTGGCATCGCGGCGGAGGAAGAGCGCGCGTTTCAATACGCGGCGGGCGTGTCGTTGCGTGAACATTTGTTGTCGCAACTGGCGCTGACGCCTGCTGATGACAACATTCGCATCATCATCAAGGCGTTGATCGACGAGATCGACGACAACGGTTATCTGACCACAACGTTTGAAGCGCTTCGCGACTGTTTTGCGCCGTCGAAAATGTTGACGCACAAGCGCTTCGACGAAGCGTTGCGCCTTCTTCAGGAGTTCGATCCGGCGGGCATCGGCGCGCGCACGCCGGGCGAGTGTCTGGCGCTGCAACTGTGCGCCTTGCCCGACACTCCGGCGCAACGAACCGCGCTCGTCATCGTCGAGGAGCATTTGCCGCTGCTGGCGGCGCACGACAACACCCGTCTGAAAAAAGCAACCCGCGTCAATGAAGAACTGCTGCGCGACGCTTGCGCGCTCATTCGCAGTTTGAATCCGAAGCCGGGACGCGCTTTCGACAACGATCGGACGAACGCCGTCATTCCCGATATCGTCGTTCAAAAAAAGGGACGTCGCTGGGTGGCTCGTCTGAACGAAGCCGCCATTCCCAAAATTCGCGTCAATACCGTCTATGCCAAAATACTTTCCGCGAAAAACAGCGCCGATCTGGAAACATGGTCGAACCGCTTGCAGGAAGCGCGCTGGCTGGTACGCAACATTCAGCAACGTTTCGACACCATTTTGCGTGTCGCGCAGGCCATCGTCGAACGGCAGCAACGCTTCTTCGATCACGGCGCCGTGGCGATGCGGCCGATGGTGTTGAAAGACATTTCCGACCTGCTGGGTTTGCACGAATCGACCGTCTCGCGGGCGACGACGCAGAAGTACATGCTGACGCCGCAGGGCACCGTTGAATTCAAATACTTTTTCGGCAGCCACCTCGGCACCAGCGCCGGCGGCGCGGCCTCGTCCACCGCCATCCGCGCGCTCATCAAGAAAATCGTCGAAGCCGAACCCGCCGCCGCACCGCTTTCTGATCAACAGATTACCGAACTTCTCGGCAAAGAGGGTATCATGGTGGCAAGGCGCACCGTCGCCAAGTACCGTGAGGCTTTATCCATACCACCGGCGCACCAACGAAAGGACCTTCGATGATATAAATCCCGGAAATCAGCATGTCGCATCATGGTTGCCGCGCGCGCTTCAAAGCGCCGACAATGTTTTGTTTTTCAAAAGGAGTGCTTTTTATGAATCTTCAACTGACTGGACACCACCTCGATATCACGCCGTCGATCAGAGAATATGTGACATCGAAACTGGAACGGATCACCCGTCACTTCGACGAAGTCATCGACGTCAACGCGATTCTTTCAACCGACAAACTGCAACACAAAATCGAGGTCACGCTGCACATTTCCGGAAAAGACCTCCACACCGAAAGCACCGATGCCGACATGTATGCCGCTATTGACAACATCATCGACAAACTGGATCGGCTGGTGCTCAAGCAAAAGGAACGGCGCATCGGCCAGCGCGCCAAAACGCCGTCTGTCAAACGGATGGCCACGGAGCTGGAATAGCGGCGTATAATTTTTGACAGAACAGAAGCGCCGGCGAAAACCCTTCGCCGGTTCTTCTTGGTTTTACCCTATACGGAACACGTTATAGACCCTTACTGCCGATCTTTGCTGCCATGAACGCCAACACATCTTCCACGCCGTCGATACTTTCGTTGCTGACTCCGGCGCATATCGAAACCGACGTTGCCGCCCATAATCGCTCCGAACTTTTCGCCGAAATCGGCGCGCTGTTTGCCCGCGAGGGACTGGTTGCCAAACCCCTGATCGACGCGCTGGAAGTCCGCGAAAAAATGGGATCGACGGCGCTGGGACTGGGCGTTGCCATCCCGCATGGCCGAGTCAAGAATCTGGAGCAAGCGCGCGCCGCCTTCCTGCGAACGCAAACGCCGATCGATTTCGACGCGCCCGACAAAAAGCCGGTCGATATTTTTTTCGTCCTGCTCGTTCCCGAACATGCCACCGAACAACACCTGCAACTGCTCGCGGAACTGGCGCAACTGGTCGGCGACCGCGATTTTCGTGACAGCCTCCACGCTGCCGCCGACGATGCCGCCGTTTTTGCGTTGCTGCAAAGCCGGCGAGGGTGAGCAGAGATCAGGGTGTCAGGAATCAAGAATCAAGAATACTCCTTCTCCCACTTGGGGAAGGTTGGGATAGGGGTGTAGGGGCGGCATTCTGCCGCCCGCCGTCGCGGATGACAGGAATCAAGAATCAAGGGGAAAAATCGCCGATACGGCGCATACTTTCCCCTCTCCCGCTTGCGGGAGAGAAACGTAGGGGTTGAGCGCAGCACAAGGCCGAAGGCTGGTTCCGCGTAGCGGAATGCGGCAAAGCCGCACAAAACCCATCAACAAATTTCCTCTCGCCTCTTGCAGAGGAAATACGCCTCATAATATATTGGACATTCAATGGTAAATTTTTGCTTTCATCGTGTAAGATTGCTTTGGGTTGAATGATGAGTTTTGTTTGCGTTTGTCAGCATGGGTTTCGCTTCGCTCTACCCATCTACGCGAGCTGCAATACTCCGTATTGAAATCGTGGGTCGGCGGATTGCGGCCTTCGGCCTTATCCGCCCTACGGTTGCTACGCCCCCATCCCAACCTTCCCCCAGCGGGGGGAGGGGGGAGTGAAACGGGCGATCACAGATCGCCCCCACGGTTTGATTCCTGACTCTCCGTCAGCAGGATGTGCCATTTGGGGCGACGCCAACTGGCGCGGAAATTTTTCAGATCGCTTTCTTCTGCGCGCCCGCTGTGCGCGTTGCCGTCGAAGAACGCGATGAGGTCGAGGCGCTGCGTTTGCGTTTTCCAGGTTTCGTCGAAATGCCGCACGATGTTGTTGGCGGTGAGCACGGGACGCCCTGCGATGTTGGTCAACGGCCAGTCCAACCCCTGTTTGCCTTTTTCCGAGCGGTACGATTTGAACACCAGTTCGGTACAAACCAGTTTCTCGTCGGTGCGGAAATCAAAATCGAAATCGTAAGGGCGTCCGAAATAGCCGAAGGAAGCTAACACTGCCTGAGCGATTTGCAACCGCGAAAGACGCGGCCGCAACACCGCCACGGAATCCGCCGCCGCCGAGTGTTCAAGCGAGGTGAAGATGACGCCCTTGCCGACGGCTTCAATGATTCGAGGCGCGGCGTTGGCGCTGTCGGGCTGTTGACTGGCGCGATAAGCGTCGGCGTAGCGCGTTTGGAGTAGCGTTTCAAAAAGGCCGTCGGCGATTCCCTGCTTTTTCAGCCACGCATGAATTTCCGGCGTGTCGAAATAGTCTTTTCGTTCTTCAACGTCGCCGATGTACAGCGCTGCGTGCGGCCAGAAACCGGGCAAACCGATGTTGGAAAGATACCACTCGCGCCGCTCGAGCAGAATGTCGCCCGGACGCAAACGGGAATGCAGCGCCGCGATTTGCTCGGCGGACATCAAAAATTCTCCGCCGCTCGCTACTCGCGTCTGCCCCATCCATTCGGAAACGCCTTTCTGCATCGGGAAGATCGCTTTTGCGCCGCCTTCTTGAACGATTTGTCCGGCGTTGCGCAAGGTGTTCAGAATGCCGTGCTCTTTGCCTGCTTTCCAGAGATAGCGCTGGTCTTCCTCGATGGCTTCTTTCAGCGGCGCGGCTTTTTCGACAAGACGCGCGCGTTCGGACGGCGATACAAGCCAATCTACAGCGGGCTGGGAGGCTGCTAACGACGCAAACTCGCTTGCCATCGCCACATTCAAATAGCGAAATTTGAAATCGGCGTAGCTGTGCTCAGGCAAGCCGAGTTCGGCGACCGGCTCGTTGAGAACGATGCGCACGGTCGGATCGGCGTCGGCCAGCCGAATGAATTCGAGCGCATAGCGGTAGCGCGCCAGAAACGTGGCGTAAGCGGCCTCAAAGCGCGTATTGGGAAAATCAGATGAAGGCGCTTCGTCCTCTTTCTTGCGTTCGTCCAAGAGCCGCCAGGAAGCGTCGAGCGACAATTGGTAATCGAGGAAACGCACCCAGAGATCGCGCACTTCCTGACTCTGCGTCACCGTCAAAACCCGTTTTTTCGCCGGCGCGCACGGCGGAAAAAGGTCGGGGCGCGTCGCCATGTAAGCCGTGACCGCCGCCAACCCTTCGCGCGCTTTCAGAATCGCTACGATCTCGCTTTCGTCGATGGGGCTTTCCACATCAGCCGACGCGCCGCGCGCCGACGCGAACAACAGAAAAAAACACGAAACAGCCAGAAATACGCGCATCGTTTCTCCTTTGCAAAGAAAGATTCTTGAAGAAGTTTACGCAAATGTCAACAAGCCCCATTTTTCCTTTTTCCCGAAGGGCAGGGGCAGTGGCGCGTGAAGGTTTGCCCTGTTTCCTGAAAACGGTTATTGTTCTAGGGAAGCGCTGAATAAATTGAGCGGTAAGGGCGCGTTGCGGATCGGGATGGGATGCAAAGCGCAAACCGGAGCCGTAGCAGGGACTACGGCGAGGATTGGCAATGCGGCAGACCGCCCGATTCCGCAGATGCGCACGGCGCGGTGATTTGTTCAGTGTTTCCCTATATCTGATCTTTTGGTTTCAAAATCTGAAAATGCGTACTGTCACTATCGAAAAACTGTTTGAAGACAACAAGGAACGCCTGCAACTGGAATGGGTGGCCGGGCAGACCGGCGCGCAACGTTTGCTGAAAGGCGCGGAGATCATCCAGCCTGCCACCAGTCTGATCGGGCACTTGAATCTGATCCATATCTTCCATGTACAAGTGTTGGGCGCGGCGGAAATTTCGTATCTCGAAGCATTGAGCGAGAACCGCCGCGAGCAGGCGATGGCGCGGCTCTTTGCCACGCCGGAATTGTCCACCATCGTCGTCACCAGCAATGAAACGCTGCTGCCGTTGCTCAGCCGCTACTGCGATGAATACCATGTGCCGCTGCTGACGTCGAAGTGCCATTCGCCTTACGTCGTCGATGTGTTGCGCCTCTATTTGTTGCGCGAACTGGCCGAACACATCACGCTGCACGGCGTCTTTCTCGACGTGCTCGAAATGGGTGTGCTGATTACCGGCGCGTCGGCCATCGGCAAGAGCGAGTTGGCGCTGGAATTGATTACTCGCGGCAACGGTCTGATCGCCGACGACATCGTCGAACTGCATCGCATCTCACCGGACACCATCGAAGGGCGTTGCCCGCCGCTGCTGAGTGATTTTCTCGAAGTGCGCGGCCTCGGTGTTCTCAACATCCGACAAATGTTCGGCGAAACCGCCGTGCGACCGCGCAAATTGTTGCGCCTGATCGTTCATCTCGAAGATCACAATCACGAAGCGTTTTCCCAGCTCGATCGGCTCGGCGCCGATGCTTCGTATCAGGACATTCTTGGCGTGCCGATTCGCCGCGCCATTCTTCCGGTGGCCGCCGGTCGCAATCTGGCGGTGCTGGTCGAAGCGGCCGTGCGCAACTTCGTTTTGAACCAGCGCGGCATCGACAGCACCAAGGATTTCATCGAGCGCCATCGTCTGTCCTTGTTGCCCGCTGCGGAATTGGAGTCGGAGTGAGAGCGAGCGACCATGAATCTTTTCCTCATCAGCGGCGCATCGGGATCGGGCAAAAGCGTTACCTTGACGGCGCTGGAAGATTCCGGCTATTACGCGGTCAGCAATTTGCCGCTGCCGCTGTTGAAAGACACAGTTTTCTTTCTCGGCAACAGCGGTCAGACGCGCCTGGCGATCACCCTCGACGCCAAGAGCGCGCCGGATTTTCCGCAACTCCATGAAACCCTCGCGGCGCTGCGCGGCGCGGGTTGGGATGTGAGCGTTCTCTTTCTCGACGCCAAGACCGACACGCTGGTCAAACGTTTTGCCGAAACCCGCCGCCGCCATCCGTTTTCCACCGGCGAGCGCACCTTGACCGAAGCGATTGAGCACGAGCGCCAATGCGTTGCCGGTTTGCGCGAAATCGCTTTTGCGTTCGACACCAGCGATTTGCCGTCGGCGGCGTTGCGCGGCTGGATCAAAGAATTCATCGGCGTCGATGCTTCGCAACTGTCGCTGCTCTTTGAATCGTTCGGCTTCAAACACGGTGTGCCGCTCGATGCCGATCTGGTGTTCGATGTGCGTTGCTTGCCCAACCCGCATTACGAACCGGAACTGGCGCCGCTCACCGGCCGCGACGCGCCGGTTGCCGCGTTTCTCGAAGCGTCGTCGGAAGTCGAGCGGATGTTCAATGACATCTATCGCTTTGTCTCGAACTGGCTGCCCGATTATGCGCGCGACAATCGCCATTATCTGACCGTCGCCATCGGCTGCACCGGCGGTCGTCATCGTTCGGTGTATCTGGTCGAACGCTTGTCGGCGCTGTTCCGGCAGCATTATCAAGTCATCACCCGCCACCGCGAGATGGATGATGCAAAAAGCGCGGCAACAAACACTGCGGCAAAAACGGCATAGTCGCTGCAACACTGTTAAAATGCAAAATTGATGCTGCGCTTTTAGAGCGTTTTTTTCAGAATAATTTTTACAGTGCCTGCCATTCTCGAATTTCAAAAAGTCAGCAAGAGCTATCGCGTCAAGAAGCGCGACATTCCGGCATTGACTGACATTGATCTTTCCGTAGTCGCCGGTGAAGTCTTCGGCGTGATCGGCCATTCCGGCGCCGGCAAATCGACGCTGATTCGGCTCATCAATCTGCTTGAGCGTCCGAGCGGCGGTCGCGTGTTGATCGACGGCGAAGATGTGACGCGTCTCGACGACGCCGGTTTGCGCGCGCTGCGTCAGCGGGTCGGCATGATCTTCCAGCACTTCAATTTGCTGTCCGCGAAAACCGTCGCCGACAACATCGCCTTTCCGCTTCGCATCGCCGGCCGTCTCAGCGATGCCGACATTCAAAAGCGCGTCGCCGAATTGATCGAGCGCGTCGGGCTGACCGAGCACACGCACAAATATCCGGCGCAGTTGTCCGGCGGACAGAAGCAGCGCGTCGGCATCGCGCGGGCGCTGGCGACGAAGCCGCAAATTCTGTTGTGCGACGAAGCGACTTCGGCGCTCGATCCGCAAACCACGCAATCGGTGTTGCGCCTGCTCGACGAGATCAACCGCGAATTGCATCTGACCATCGTGTTGATTACCCACGAGATGAACGTTATCCGCATGCTGTGCGATCGCGTCGCCGTGCTCGACAACGGTCACATCGTCGAATTCGGCCAAGTGGCCGATGTTTTTCTGCATCCGCAGCATCCGACTTCGCGGCGCTTCGTTTATGAGTCTGAAGATATCGACGAAGACGCGCTGGGCGCGGCGTTCTCGCACGTTAGCGGCAAGATTATCCGGCTGACGTTTCGTGATGAGGCGACTTACGAGCCGGTGCTGGGACGCGTCACCCGTCAGTGCGATGTCGATTTCAGCATTCTGACCGGCCGCATCGACCGCATCAAAAACACGCCTTACGGACAACTGGTGCTGGGACTCAGCGATCGTGACAATGGCCGCAACATCAGCGAAGCCCTGCGCCGTTTCCGCGAAGAAGGACTGACCGTCGAGGAGATCGACTGATGGAATTTTTCACCACCCTCCCCTGGCCTGATATTTTCGAGGCGACACTCGACACTTTGCTGATGCTCGGCGCTTCGCTCATTTTCACGCTGGCCATCGGCTTGCCGCTCGGCATTCTGCTTTTTCTGACCGGCAAGAATCAAATTCTGGAGCGGCCGCGCTTCTACGCCGCGCTGTCTTTCATCGTCAACGTGTTGCGCTCGGTGCCGTTCATCATTCTCATCATCGTGCTGATACCGTTCACGTTGTTGCTCATCGGCACCTCGCTCGGCGTTGCCGGCGCCATTCCGCCGCTGGTGATCGGCGCCGCGCCGTTTTTTGCGCGCTTGGTCGAAACCGCGCTGCGCGAAGTCGATCACGGCATTATCGAAGCTGTGTTGTCGATGGGCGCATCCACGCGCCAGTTGGTGGTTCGCGCTCTCTTGCCCGAAGCCCTGCCCGGCATCATCGCCGGCGCGACCGTGACCGCCATCGCCCTGATCGGCTACACCGCCATGTCCGGCGTGCTCGGCGGCGGCGGCTTGGGCGACTTGGCCGTTCGCTACGGCTACCAGCGGTTTCAGGATAACGTGATGATCGTCACCGTCGCCCTCTTGATCGTCATGGTGCAAATCCTGCAAATGGTCGGCGACCGGCTGGTGCTCCATTTCAGCCACAAATGAAGTATTCTAGCGTTTCGCTGATTTATTGCTCCTTCCCCCTCTGGGGGAAAGGCGGGGATAGGAGCATTCAATCTTGAAAAACCCGAGCCTTTTTTTATTCTGTTAAGGAGATTGATTATGAAGTTGAACCGCCTCATCGCCTCCCTGAGCGTGGCCGGCCTCATCGGCCTTGCCGCTTCGGGAGCTGCCGTTGCCGCCGACAAACTCACCGTCGCCGCCACCGCCGTGCCGCACGCCGAAATTCTCGAATTCGTCAAGCCGAAACTGGAAAAAGAAGGTGTGACGCTGGACATCAAAGTGTTCACCGATTATGTGCAGCCCAACATTCAGGTCGCCGAAAAACAACTCGACGCCAACTACTTCCAGCACCAGCCCTACCTCGACGAATTCAACAAAACCAAAGGCACCAAACTCGTTTCCGTCGTCGGCGTTCACGTCGAGCCGATGGGCGCGTACTCGAAAAAAATCAAGGAACTGAAAGCACTGCACGAAGGCGCGACCGTCGCCATTCCCAACGACGCCACCAATGGCGGTCGCGCCTTGTTGCTGCTGGCGGCCAATCATCTCATCACCCTGAAAGACCCGAAGAACATTCTCGCCACGCCGCGCGACATCGCCGACAATCCGAAAAAACTCAAAATCCGCGAACTTGAAGCCGCGACCTTGCCGAGAGTCGTCGATCAAGTCGAACTGGCAGTCATCAACACCAACTACGCGCTCGAAGCCAACTTGAAGAACCCGCTGGCGCTCGAAGGCCGCGATTCGCCTTACGTCAACATTCTGGTGGCGCGTGAAGACAACGCACAATCGCCGGCGATGAAAAAACTGGCGGCGGCGATGACCTCGCCGGATGTCAAAAAATTCATCGAAGAAAAATACAAAGGCGCGGTCGTGCCGGCGTTTTGAGCGCACGATCAGGTATCAGGGATCAAATGTAGGGGCGGGTTTGAAACCCGCCCTTTGCATGGAGTTAGACGCGCAAGAGGCGATTACTCAGCGCCGGATGACGGCCTCCGAAGTAATGGCCTTTTTGATTCAATCGCGGCTCACCGTGTTCGGCTTCCCACGCTTTACACAGCCGCGCCCCCACACTCTCAGCAGCAGCCTTCGCTGCCGCCATCGCCGCCACGGTACACTTTCCTTCCACCATCAAACCGGCGGCGACGCGCATGGCCTCGGCTTCGGCTTCACTTGCCCAGCCGCACAATACCAAAAAACGGCGTGGCGTACCACCTCCGGCTCCTTGATCATTCTGGAAAGCTCTAAAAAGCGCTCCCACGGAATCGGTGTTCGGCCTTCTTCCGGTCGAATGGCGTGGAAGAGGCCGTTCGCTTATTTGCGTTCGCCCGCCACATCGATGCTGTTGAGTCCCGTTTTCATGATGAGTTTTCGCAAGAGCGGGCGATACATGAACGGTGATTTCAAATATTTCAAAAGCAGTTTTATTTTCATCGGCATCAATTTCAGATTGATTTTCCAGACGCGATGAGCGTCTCCCGAATTGAAAACGTCGGCCAGTTTGTGAGCGCTGTTGAAGGCGTAGCTGATGCCTTCGAGCGATGAAGGGCTGATGAAACCGGCGGCTTCGCCGATCAAGAAGGCGTTGTCCTTGCCAACACAAAAATCACGAAGGCCGCGCGGCATCGACACCAAACACGCTTCTCTTTTGACGGCATTTCCTAGCGCGAATCCCTGTTGTTTCAGTTTTTCCTTGAGCAGGTCAAACCGTTGTTTGCTGACGTGCGTCGGAAACGCACCGCCCAGAATGAAAAAGCCGTCTTTTGAAATACTCCAGCAATAAGAATCAGTGATGTCGCTGTCGAAGATGCAGGAGTAAAAAGGCGTTTGATGTTCTTCTGCAAACCATTCCTGTATGGAAATATATTGAGCGATTTTTCTTTCGGGAAAGAGTGTTTTTCTGACCAGAGAGCCCGCGCCGTCCGCGCCGATGATGTGTCGCGCGGTAATAGTGCGCTCAACTTTATTCCGATGATAGGTAATGTCGTAACCGTCTTCGACTCTTTTGATGTCCATGCATCTTGCGCCGTCGGCTTTTTCGACGTGTTCGGGAATGAGCGAAACAAGCCACTGATCGAATTTGTAGCGGTCGAGGTTGATATAAAAGCGCTGATAGTAACGCAGAAGATTTTGTTTGGAGTCGATCGTTTTGACGGCAAAAATTTGCGGGTCGGCCAGAATTTCCTTGGGCAAGGTCAGGTTGAATTTTGATAACGCTTTTTGCGCATCCGTGGCCAAAAGTCCGCCGCAGGGTTTGCGAAACGAATCTTCCGCATCACTTTTTTTGTCGATGGCGAGGATTTTGAATTTCTTGTCCAGAAGCCGCGCCGCCGTCGCGCCCGCCGGCCCCAAACCGATGATGGCGATATCGTAGTTCATTCCCGCTTCAACTGCGGGAACAGCAGCACATCGCGGATCGACGGGCTGTCGGTGAGGAGCATCACGAGGCGGTCGATGCCGATGCCTTCGCCTGCGGTCGGCGGCAAGCCGTATTCAAGCGCGCGAATGTAATCGGCGTCGTAGTACATCGCTTCTTCATCGCCGGCGTTGCGGGCGGCGGCTTGCGCTTGAAAGCGCGCGGCCTGATCTTCGGGATCGTTCAATTCGGAAAAGCCGTTGGCCATTTCGCGGCGGGTGATGAACAGCTCGAAGCGGTCGGTGATGGCGGGGTTGGCGTCGTTGACGCGCGCCAGCGGCGAAACGTCGATGGGGTGCGCGTAGATGAATGTCGGCTGCACAAGTTTTTCTTCGGTGGTGGCTTCAAACAATTTCAGTTGCAGCACGCCCAAGCCGTCGGTCGGCAACGCTTCGACGCCCAACGCGGTTAAAGTTTTTCTCAGATAAGCAGAGCCGGCCAGCGCTTCTTTTGTGTGATGCGGATAGTGGTGATGAATCGCTTCGGCCATCGTCATTCGCGCAAACGGTTGCGAAAGGTCGATGGTGTCGCCTTGATAAGTGATCATCGTCGTGCCCAGCACTTTTTGCGCGATTTCGCGGAACAGCGTTTCGGTGAGGTACATCAGGTAACGATAATCGCGATACGCTTCGTAGAATTCGATCATGGTAAATTCGGGATTGTGGCGCGTCGAGATGCCTTCGTTGCGAAAGCTGCGATTGATTTCAAAGACGCGCTCCAGTCCGCCGACGGTCAGCCGCTTCAAATACAATTCAGGCGCGATGCGCAGATACAAATCCGCATCGAGAGCGTTGTGGCGCGTTTTGAACGGGCGCGCGGTGGCGCCGCCGGGGATCGGATGCATCATCGGCGTTTCCACTTCGAGGTAACCGCGCGCGACGAAAAATTCGCGGATCGCGCGCAGGATGTTGGAACGCTTGATGAACACTTCGCGCGACGCCGGATTCATGATGAGATCGAGGTAGCGCTGGCGGTATTTTTGTTCCTGATCGGTGAGGCCGTGAAATTTTTCCGGCAACGGACGCAACGATTTCGACAGCAAACGCAAGGTTTTGACTTTGATCGACAGCTCGCCCGTTTTTGTTTTGAACAGCACGCCTTGCGCGCCGACGATGTCGCCCAAGTCCCAATGTTTGAACGCTTCGTGAACCTCGGCGCCGACATTGTCGTTGGAAATGAAAAGCTGAATGCGTCCCGACATGTCTTGCAGGGTGGCGAAGCTGGCTTTGCCCATCACCCGTTTCAACATCATGCGACCGGCAACGCTGCACGAAACGTTTTTTTGTTCCAGCGCGTCGTGATCGAGCGAATCATATTGCGCGTGCAAATCGGCGGCTAATGCGTCGCGTGAAAAATCATTCGGAAAGGCGATGCCTTGTTCACGCAGCACGGCAAGTTTTTGGCGGCGCTCGGCGATGATCTGGTTTTCGTCTTGCTCGGTAACAGGAGCAGCGGTGGGGCGTTCAGAATCGGTCATGATGATTTCAGAAAAAAGGTGAAAGGCTACACGCCTTGTTTCAAACTCTCGGCAATGAAGTCGTCGAGATCGCCGTCGAGCACGGCCTGAGTGTTGCCGACTTCGTGATTGGTGCGCAAATCCTTGATGCGCGATTGGTCGAGCACATAGGAGCGAATCTGATGCCCCCAGCCGATGTCGGTCTTGGAATCTTCAAGCTTTTGTTGTTCGGCTTGCCGCTTGCGCAATTCCATTTCGTAGAGTCGCGCTTTCAGCATCGCCATCGCTTCGGCGCGGTTGCGATGTTGCGAACGATCGTTCTGGCAGACGACGACGATGCCGGACGGCTCGTGCGTGATACGCACGGCGGAATCGGTTTTGTTGATATGTTGACCGCCGGCGCCGGACGCGCGAAAGGTGTCGATGCGCAGATCGGCCGGGTTGATTTCGACTTCGATCGAGTCATCGACTTCGGGGTAAACGAAGACGCTGGAGAACGACGTGTGACGGCGCGCGTTGGAATCGAACGGACTCTTGCGCACCAAGCGATGCACGCCGATTTCGGTGCGCAGATAGCCGTAAGCGTAATCGCCGATGACTTTGATCGACGCGCCTTTGATGCCCGCTACGTCGCCGGGCGATTCTTCGAGAATCTCGGTTTTGTAGCCGCGCCGCTCGCAATAACGCAAGTACATGCGCAGCAGCATCGACGCCCAATCCTGCGCTTCGGTGCCGCCGCTGCCGGCCTGAATGTCGATGAAGCAGTTGTTGGGATCGAGCGGGTTTGAAAACATCCGGCGAAATTCGAGATCGCCGACGGTTTTTTCCAGCTTGGCGACATCGGTTTGCACCGACAGCAGTATGCCTTCGTCGTTTTCTTCGCGCGCCAGCTCGAAAAGCTCGGCGCTTTCGTCGATGCCGCGAGCCAATCGGGTCAGCGAATCAACGACATTTTCCAGTAATTTTTTTTCACGACCCAGCTCCTGCGCTTTCTGGGGATCGTCCCAGATCGCGGAGTCTTGCATCGCTTCATCAACAATTTTCAGCCGCGCCGCTTTGACATCGAAGTCAAAGATACCTCCGTAAGGCGGCGCTGCGTTCGGCGATGTCGGACAGCGTGTGGTCGATCAGATTGAGTTGTTCGGCTTCCATGATGCGTTACTTTTTGATGAGCGAAAAGGGAAATATGGAATTATACTCTCAGGATCAGCCGTTCCGGCATTCGCGGCTTTCGTTCTAAAGGGGTTTTGTATGAAACAGCGTATTCATTTTTTTTCTTGCGTTGCTTTTGCCGCCGCTTGGCTGGCGTGGCCGATGATGACTCTTGGGCAAACGCCGGAGGGCGGGAAGCCGGTTGCGGAAAAACCGGTTGCCGCGTCTGCGGCATCATCGCCGTCGCCCATTCCGACTGTTTTGTCGGTTGAAGTGCGGGCGTTGTACGAATTGCAGATGAAGACGCTGCGTGCGCAAATCGACGCGGCGAAATGGCCGGACGCGCTGGTGACTGCCGAAACCATGAACAAGGAACGTCCGCGCGAGCCGCAGGCGCGGTTTCTGAAAACCATTGCGTTAACCGAATTGGGACGCGGGAGCGAAGCGGAGCGCGAGTTGCAGGCGCTGGTGGCCGATTATCCCGAGTTGCCGGAGCCGCACAACAACTTGGCGACCTTGTACGCCAAAAGAGGCGAGTACGAACTGGCGCGCCGCGAATTGGAACTGGCGCTGATCGCCGTGCCGGATTACGAGATGGCGCACGCCAATCTGGCCGACTTGCAGTTGCAACAAGCCATCGAACATTACCGGCGAGCGGCGGCGCTTGCCAAAAACAGCAAAGAAAAAAGAGCGATGCAAGCGCGCGCCGACGCAGTGCAAACGCTGCTTGTCGCAGAAACAAAATCAGCGCAAGCCGATAAAACGGCGGAAGTTGCAAAGAATGCGGATGCAGTAAAGAGCACAGATGCAGCAAAGGGCGATGATGTGGCCAAGAGCGCGGTCAAGAATGAGAAAGACGCCGCCAAGAAAGATGACTTTTTGTCTGGCGGCTGCGATGCGCCGCCGGGGTTTGGCGGGAAAGACGGCGATGATGTTTTCTCTTCAAACGGAACGTGTGAAATTGATTTCGATGAACCGCCGCCGGAGAAGAAAGATGGCGGAGGTGAAAAAGAGGGAAAGGCGAAAAAGCCTTGATGGCTTCGGTCCCTTGAAGCGAATCTGTTTCGACCGTGCGTTTCTCTCTAATCAAGCTTGAACCGATAACTATAAATCGTTCATCCTAATTGGAAGCAACGCATTCAAACGTCCCAACGCCTGCATCACGAGTTGCCCTTGTTCCTCAAGGCCGGCGAGGATCTGCGCCGGGGTTCGTTCATCGACCGTTGCCACTGCATTCGGATTGACCGCCTTCAGATCGAACGTCGCTGCATCGATGGCAGCAGCTTCGGCCTCCAATTCTCGCGCGGTCTTTTCCTGTTCGCGGATAGTGGCTTCTTTCGCTTCGATTTCGATGCCGGCGGCCTTGTCTTGTTTCAGGCGCTTGAGGTTTTCCTTCAGATCGACCACCGCCGCTTTGATGTCCGCCGCCTTGTCCAGCAGCGGCTGCATCCCCTCGCGCGCCTTCGCCCGGCGGGCGGAAAAATCCACCGTCCACGAGTAGCGGCTGTCGCCGCGCTCAGGCAAAAGCCGCGCATAACTGGGGAAGGGCTGCCCGGTATTGGCCTCGCTGGCGTTCCATTCATCCAGCAACGCGGCGGGCAAGGCACTGTCGCCCAATACCGCGCCATCCCTGTCGAAGCCGAAGTGCGCCAGCGTCAGCGGCGTCTTTTTGCCGACCTTCACCCACGACAGGTCGTAATACCAGATGCGTTCGGTTTTCTTGCCCTTGGTGAAAAACAGCAGGTTCGTCTTGACGCCCGCGCCCGCCGTGGAAAACACGCCGCCCGGCAGGCTGACGATGGCCCACAGTTCGCACTCGTCCAGCAGCTTGCGCTTGGTCTCGACGAAGGCGCTCTCGTTGGCACGGAACAGCAAGCCCTCGTCCAGCACGATGGCGCAAACGCCGCCGGGCGCGAGTTCGGAAAGAATGTCCTGCACGAACAGCACCTGCGTGGCGCTGGTCTCGAAGGCGAAATTTTTCTGCGCGTCCTTGCCTTCCTTGCTGCCGAAGGGTGGGTTGGTCAGGATCACGTCGAACTGACTAGGCGCATGGTCGAAGAGCGCCGCGTAGGTGGGGCGGCGGGTCAGCGAATTGCCGTGCCACAGGTTCGGCTGGTCAATGCCGTGCAACACCAGATTCGCCAGCGCGATGGGAAAAACGAGGTTTTCCTTTTCGCGCCCGAAAAAAGTGTCGCGCTTGAGTTTCTCGATGTCGGTGCTGGTCGCCGCATTGCCCAGTTTGTTCGCGATGTGCTCGTAGGCCACGGCGAGAAAACCGCCCGTACCGCAACAAGGATCATACACCGTTTGCCCCAGGGACGGATTCACCGTATGCACCATCGCGCGGATGATTTCGCGCGGGGTGAAGAACTGACCGCCGTCGGAATTCTTTTCGCCCATTTTCAGCAGCAGGTCTTCGTACACCTGCGAGAGCGTAAAGAAGTGCGTGTCGTCGATATGCTCGATGCTGATTTCATGCACGCGGTCGAGGATGTCGCGCAGATTCGTTTCATTGTCTACGCGCACGCGCTCCACCGCCGTCATGATACGGCCGATGATGCGCTGCCTGGGCGTCGCCATCGGGTTGGGCAGGCCGCTATGCGGATTCACGTCCAGCCCGTGCAGATGCGGCAAGAGTTCCTTGTTGATGAAATCGAACAGCCGACCATCCCCGGCGGCGAACAGTTCCCGCCGCTTCCAGCCTTGCGGCTTGCCTTCCGGCGTTTTGGGATGATCCGGTTTATCCGAGCACGGCGCAGCCCAATCCTGCCAGCGGTAAGGGCTGCGCAAGGCGGGCGAGAAATCCGCGCCAAGCGCCTCGGCCCGTTCCGCGTCGCGCGTTTCCTGCGCGTCGAAAATGCGCAGAAACAAAATCCAAGTCAGTTCCGGCACGTATTGCAAGGCGCTGGCGCAGTTGGAGCGCCGCATCACATCGCATACGCCCTTGATGAAAGCCGACAGCGATTGCGTGGAAGCGATGGCTTTGGGGGTCTTCACCGCGCGTTTTCCTGTGGAGCGTGACACGATTCAATTGTCCTGTGAAAAAGGGTTGAGCAGGCGCGCGCCGGTAGGCGCGAAATCGTCAATCAAATTTTCCTCGGTCTGAGTGGCGCGGAACAAGTTGGCCGCCAGTTCCGTGCTGCCCATGTGATCGAGGATTTTCTGGCTCTTTTTCAAATCCTTGCGGGCGTGGATGTCTTTCGCGCCCAGTCCGCCATAGAGACCTTTGTAGCCGTGATCCTGAAACACGGCGTAATCCAGCGGCGTCTCCACCCCGGCATCCCTGGCTGTGGCAGCCAGATGCTTGTTGTGAGTCGCCAGTTCATTGCGGATGGCCAGTCGCTTTTCATCCTCGGGCAATTGCGCGAACTTCGCCTCGTCGGCCAGTTCCTGCCGCCGGGTCTGCATGGCAAAGTAGGTTTGGCCATTGGCGATCACCGGTTTGCTTGGGTCCCCGTTCTGCACGACCAAGTAACAGGCGTAGCGGGACAAGCGCACATCCGACACTGGACGTTGCGCCCTTGAGCCGATGGCGACCATTTTGGTGACGTCACCGAAATGGTCTTCGGGCCGTCTGTTGGACTGTGCGCAGGCCACGCGCGCCTTGTCCACCACCTGCATGAAATTGCGCCAATCCTGATACTCCAGCACGGGAGCCAAATCACGAGCCGACCAGAACTCGTTGCCGTCCGGGTCGGTCTGGCGAATGGTGTCGAAGGTGGCCTGGTGCTGCTGACTCAGTTGACTTTCAGTCATGACGGGCTTCCTTGTGGGGTGAAAGCTTGGGCGAGGATGCGTTGCGGCAGGCACTCGATCTCGGCCAGTTGCGCGGCGGCGGCTTGGGTGATGGCGTCGGCTTCGGCGAGTTGGGCCTTCAGGCGTTGGACGAACTGGCGTTGTTTGTCCAGAGGCAAATCAGGAATGCCGATGGATTCTATGACTTGCTGATTAATGGTCAGTTGCCCGGCAGAAGTGGAGGCCGCTTCTTCGATCAACGCCCGCGCAGCAGGCGAGCCAGCGCAAAAACGGGCGAATTCCGCATCGATGCCTGACTTAAGGCAGACTCGAATCAAATGGTCGTTGAAAATCACGTCATGCGGAATATCGGCACCAACAACACAGCAACGCCCAACAATTTCACGAGCACCGTTGACTCGAATGAATAGAAGATTGTCCGGCTCAAGGCGATACGTATTGGCTTCCTTATCCGAAACGAAACCTCTACGCGGCTTGGATAAATCGATTTGCCCACTGGAAACGTCCGCAATGCGCAAGACAATGGGGCCGGTTTCTTCGGTGCCCGGTCGTCGACCAAAGCCATTGCGATACGAAGTTACCCATTCGCCAAACTTTTTCAGTTTCACATCAACCAAACTATCGAACGCAGCTTGCAACAATCGGCGGCGCAGCAACTCGGCTTCCCGTACCTGTACCTGCGCCGCCTGCCGCGCGGTTTCCACCTCGGCCAGTTGAGCTTTCAGGCGTACGGCGATTTGGCGTTGTTCGCTGATTGGCACCCAAGGAACTCGCAAGTCACGAATGACAGTTTGGCTGATATTGGGTTGCGCTCCACCAAAACTGGTTATAATCAGCTTGTTTCGGATGCTGAGTAGCCAATAAAAAAGATAATCGCGCTCCAGATTCTCGTTCGGCGTAATCGCACAAATCGCTTGGTTCGTTGCGGCTGGGAACGTCAAGATGCCAAGTTTGCCAACTGTGGCACCGTACATCGCTAAAAGCAAAGTCCCGATGGGCAGCAACTTGGCGCTTGAGTTTTCCAAGCCTTGCAGCGTAATCATTTCTTCAGCAGAAAAAATCTCGCCATCCGGCAACTCACCAGACTTCAACCACGGAATGTCACCGCCGTAGTACGCCTTGTTCCCCCGAGATGGTGTGCCCCCGCTGGTAGTCCCGGCCAACCTACTCAATAAAATGAGCTTCATACCCCAAACAACCTCGCCTTAGCCTCCCGCATCACCTGCCCCGGTTGCCCCAACGCGCGCAAGGCATTCAACCCGCCGGCTTGCAGGATTTCCGGCACCTCCCACAGCGTCGGCGTTTCCAGCGCCTCGGTGCCGCCTTGGGCGAATTGCCCGCCCAGCCCCTTGAGGACGATGGCGGATTTGGCATTCATGCCGGCGAACCATGCGGCGTTGGCGCTCACGTATTGCGCGCCGCGTTCGGGGCGTTTCAACGCGTGGGCGTGGTAGCCGTGGTGG
>JAITBX010000169.1 GCA_031283405.1 Burkholderiales bacterium
ATCGACAAACGCCGTAATTCGCTTGCCGTCGTCTTCGTGCCCGCGGCCTGCCATCGCTTGCCAACGCCGCGCCAGCGCCGCCGATTGTTCGGCGGTTAGCGGCGGCGTCCAGCGAGTCAATAAATCATCGAGCGCGACGAAATCGTTGCAAGCCAACACGACATCGCAACCCGCCGCCAACGCCGCGTCGGCGCGCCTGACCCAATCATCGCTTTTACCATCGCCGCCCTCGCCTTCCAGCGCCGCTCCGGCCATTCCCAAATCGTCGGAAAACACCATACCGTCGAATCCCAACTGCCCGCGCAACACGTCACGCACCCAGAATGCCGAATACCCTGCCGGCAACGAATCGAGCGCAGGATATTTGACGTGCGCCATCATCACGCCCTCCAGCCCCTCGGCAACCAACGCACGATACGGCGCCATGTCAGATTCGATGGCATCCATCGCTCGCGCATCGACCGGCATCTCGTGGTGCGAATCGGCTTCGACCCAACCGTGGCCGGGAAAATGTTTGCCGACCGCCGCGCACCCCGCTGCGTTCAGCCCGCGCCGCAACGCGCCCGCCAACCGCGCCACCGTTTGCGGCAGCGCGGCAAAAGCGCGGTCGCCGATCACGGCGCTCTTGCCATAATCGAGATCAAGCACCGGCGTGAAGCTGAAATCCATATGCAGATAACGCAGTTGGCCGCCGATCAGCGCGCCCCAACGCTGCGCTTCCTGCTCTCCCGATTCCGGCGCTTTGGCGAAGCGTTCGCCGAGAGAGCGCATCGCCGGAATGTCGATGAAACTGTTGCCGCGCAACCGTTGCACCCGCCCGCCTTCCTGATCGATGCCGATCACCAACGGCGGCGAGCGCAACGCCCGTATCTCATCGCACAACGTCATCAGTTGCCACGGCGATTCAACGTTGCGCGCAAACAGGATAACGCCGCCCACTCGCGGATCGCGCAAGCGCCGGCGATTGTCGTCAGTCAACGTGACGCTTTCGACACCGCACATCACCGGGCCGCGCGGTAATGTTTCCATCACAATCCCAGCCGCTGCAAGGTGCGGGCATCGTCCTTCCAGCCCGGCTTCACTTGCACCAGCACCACCAAATACACTTTGCCACCGAACAAGCGCTCTATTTCCTGCCGCGCTTCGGTGGCGATACGCTTCATCGTTTGCCCCTGGTGCCCCAGCAGAATGGCGCGCTGACTGTCGCGCTCAACGTAAACCCGCGCTTGAATCCGGCGCAGATTATTCTCTTGTTCAAACGTTTCCACCGCGACATGCGTCGAATAGGGAATTTCATCGCCAAGCAAGCGAAAAATTTTTTCGCGAATGAATTCCGCCGCCAGAAAACGCTCATCACGATCAGTCAATTCATCCTGCGAATAAAGCCACGGCATCGTCGGCAGATGTTTGGCCATCTCGGCTTTGAGATCGTCGAGCTGCGTGCCTTTTTCCGCCGACAACGGAATCAGCGCCGCAAACGGATAGCGCTTCGACAAAGCATCGAGACGCGGCAACAACGAGGTTTTGTCGGTCAGCAAATCGACTTTGTTCAAAACGGCAATCACCGGCTTGCCGGATTTTTCATTCGCAGGCAACAGCGAAATCAGCGTTTCGTCGGTATCGGTATGGCGCGTCGCATTGAAAAGCGCCACAACCACATCGACTTCGGCCAGCGCGTCGCGCACCGCCTGATTCATTCGCGTGTTCAACGCCGAACGATGTTTCGTCTGAAAGCCGGGGGTGTCAACGAAAATGAACTGATTCACGCCTTCGGTGAGAACACCGGTGATGCGTTGCCGCGTCGTTTGCGGCTTCGACGAAGTGATGCTGATCTTCGTGCCCAACAATCGGTTGAGCAAAGTCGATTTGCCGACGCTGGGGCGTCCGATCAGCGCGATAAAGCCGCAACGTGTCGCGCCTTCTTCTGCGGTTGCATCGTTGCCCTTCATGTCACTTCTTTCCCACCGCACTCTTGCGCAAGCCGGAAGATTTGGGCACGGTTTGCAATTGCTGCCAAGCCGCGTCCGCTGCCAGTTGTTCGGCCGCCCGCCGATTGCTGCCTTCGCCGCTCGCCGTCACCTTGAGCTGCGGAACACGGCACTCGACCACGAAGCGCTGCGAATGCGCTTCGCCCTGAATTTCCGTCACCTCGTATTCGGGAAGCAGCAAATGTCGCGCCTGCAACCATTCCTGCAAGCGCGTTTTGGCGTCTTTGCCCAATTGTTCGGGATCAGCTTCCCGCAAGGCTTTGTCGTACACCGCAACGATGACCCGCTGCGCGGCGCTGAATCCACCGTCCAGGAACACTGCCCCGAACAGCGCTTCCAGCGCGTTGGCCAGAATCGACGCCCGCTGCGAGCCGCCACTTTTCAGTTCGCCCTCGCCCAGCAAAAGATAGCGGGAGATTTCCAGCTTGCGCGCCAACTTCGCCAGCGTTTCGCGATTGACCAAGCCGGCACGCGAGCGCGACAGCGCTCCTTCGTCCAGCAGTGGAAAACGCTCAAACAATGCCAGCGCGATGACACAGTTCAACACTGCGTCGCCGACGAACTCCAACCGCTCGTTGTGCGAAGCGCTGTAACTCCGGTGCGTCATCGCCTGCCGCGATAAGGATGCCTCCGCAAAACGGTAATCCAGCGCCGCTTCGAGCGGCGTCAACGACGGCAACGACATGGGTTACTTCGGCGCTTGCGCATCGAACTCCAGCAACAGCGAAATATTGGCGGCGATCGGCAATTGTTTCTCCCACTTCACGCTGACAACGCTGCCTTTTAGCGCGAGATCCTTGGGCTGAACCCCTCCGCGGATGCTGTTAAAATCAAGACACGTGCCGAACCGCTGCTGAACTTTGACGAAGTCGGCGCCGCCGCCCGTCTTGGAATCTTCGAGACATTTCTGCACCGTGGCGGCTTCCATATATTCCGGCACCACTTTGATCGCGATCCAGAAAACGATCAAAACGCCGAATATGATAGCCAACACGCCCCACACTGATATTCCCTGCTGCTTGTTCCAACCTCTTTTCATGGTCTTCCCTTTCATTTGATCCCGTGACCGACACGGTTAAAAGCGAAACTCGAAATATCTTCCCAGTTGAACCAGATGAAAAATGCCTTGCCGCGCAAATTTTCGTCCGGCACAAACCCCCAGTAACGGCTGTCGTCGCTGTTGTCGCGATTGTCACCCATCATCCAATAATACCCCTGCGGCACGGTACAGCGAAAGCCGTTCTCGAAATATTGACAGGCGCTACGGTTCGGATAAAGACGAACCCGCTCCAAATACAACGTCGGCTTTTGCGGATCGACCGCAATCGCGTGTTTGCGCGCGCCGTCGCTCGATGGCGCCGTTTCGATAAACCGGTTCAGAGCCTCGAAACGCAAATCTTCGCTGAGATAGCTGTAATCGCCGTCGCCCTGTTGCGGCAACGATTGCCCATTGACCGTCAATTTCTTGTCGCGATATTCGACGATATCACCGGCGACGCCAATCACCCGTTTGATGTAATCCTGCGACGTGTCCAGCGGATAACGGAAAACCACCACGTCGCCACGTTGCGGGCTGCCGACAGGAATGATCTTCTTCTCGATGATCGGCAACCGGATGCCGTAACTGAATTTGTTGACCAGAAGGAAATCGCCGACGACAAGCGTCGGTCGCATCGACGAAGACGGAATCTTGAACGGTTCGGCAACAAAACTGCGCAGCACGAACACGACAAGCAGCACCGGGAAAAAACTGGCGGTATAGTCGATCCATGCCGGCGTCGGCGTTTTCGGGTCGCGTTTTTTTCGCAGATAGAAAAAATCCAGCGCCCAAACCACGCCGGTCGCCAGCGTCAGCAGAAAAAGAATTAACGGAAAATTCAGAGCATCCATCGTAATAGTTAAAAGTAAGTGAAGATTTTCAAAAAAGAATTATTTATCGTCCACCTGCAAAATCGCCAGAAACGCCTCCTGCGGAATTTCAACACTGCCGACAGCTTTCATCCGCTTTTTACCGGCTTTCTGCTTTTCCAGCAATTTTCGTTTGCGCGTAATATCGCCGCCGTAACATTTTGCCAGCACATTTTTGCGCATCGCCTTAATCGTTTCGCGGGCGATGATCTGGCCGCCGATGGCCGCCTGCACCGCCACGTCGAACATCTGCCGCGGAATCAGTTTGCGCATCCGCGCCGCCACTTCGCGACCGCGGTACTGCGCCACCGATCGGTGTACCATCGACGACAACGCATCGACCCGCTCGCCGTTGATCAAAATGTCGAGTTTGACGACATCGGCGACGCGAAACTCCTTGAAATCATAGTCGAGAGACGCATAGCCGCGCGATACCGATTTCAGACGGTCGAAAAAATCCATCACCACTTCCGCCATCGGCAAATCGTACGTTAGCAGAATCTGCCTACCGACGTACTGCATGTTTTTCTGGATGCCGCGCTTTTCGGTGCACAACGTCAACACCGGCCCGACGTAATCCTGCGGCACCAGAATCGTTACCGTAATAATCGGCTCGCGGATCTCGGCAACGCGCGACAAGTCCGGCAACTTCGACGGGTTTTCGATTTCGACGATACTGCCGTCGTTGAGCAGCAACTGATACACCACTGTCGGCGCCGTCGTGATCAAATCCATGTCGTATTCGCGTTCCAACCGTTCCTGCACGATATCCATGTGCAACAGGCCGAGGAAGCCGCAGCGAAAGCCGAAACCGAGCGCCTGCGAAACTTCCGGTTCGTAATGCAGCGATGCGTCGTTGAGCTTCAGCTTGTCGAGCGCATCGCGCAGCGCTTCATACTGATTGGATTCGACCGGATACAGTCCGGCAAAAACCTGCGGCTTCACATCCTTGAATCCCGGCAGAGGCGCCTTTGCCGGTTTCTGCGCCAGCGTCACCGTATCGCCGACCTTCGCCGCTTTCAGTTCTCTGATGCCGGCGACGATGAAGCCGACCTCGCCCGCCG
>JAITBX010000140.1 GCA_031283405.1 Burkholderiales bacterium
AAAGGCCGATCACCTGCGCGTTGCCGCGAACGAGAGGATCACCGGACTTTTCGGGGAGCGTTTTCACATGAATGGGTTTTTACGATTTTGCTGTTTATTTTACAACGGCAGCGCCAACGTGTTTTTGATTTAAGTCTATCTCTTTTTCTCATCATTTCGCAAGACTACCCAGCCTACCGAGCCGTTCGGTCAAAACAAACCTTTTTGCTTCCCGGTTTTTTCTTCACGCTTTACTTTTTTGAACGTGATGGCGCCTTGCGAAAGGTCGGGGTATTCCGGCCTCTTGCTGCCGTCGAGCAAACCGGCGATGGTGATGATTTGCAATTTGGGAAAAGCCTTTTCGGTAACGGGGCTGGTGTAGTAACCTTCCTTGACGGCCTCCGTCATCATGTTTTTTGTCGGCTCCGCCAAAGTGACGAACAATCCGATGTCTGCTTTTTCCCGATCAATCACATGCGCAAGGTCGCGGATCATCGCCACATTGACGTTTTCGCCGCCCTTCACGGAAACCACAATTTTCTTGTGCGTTTTCACTTCGTCCTGAAAATAAATCAGCCCGTCAACGCCGCCATCTGCGCCTTTTTTCTTGCCTTGATAAGGTTGAGCATTGACCAGCGAACACGCCCACCACTGAAACTGATCTCTGTCGCGCGCCGCCAGATCACGCGCTCCATCGAGGTCTTTCGGCGTCCCGTGCACATCGAAAGCAATGCCCGGAAAAGCGTCCTTCAAGCGTTTTTCAATCAGCGTCACGGCAAGATGCGTAATATCAATGCCTATCCACTTTCGCCCCAATTTTTGCGCAGCGTGAACTGCCGTGCCGCAACCGCAAAACGGATCGAGAATCACATCGCCTTCATCGCTGCTGGCGCTGATGATTCGTTCCAGCAAAGCCAGCGGCTTTTGCGTAGGGTAGCCGAGCCTTTCGGGCGAAGACGGCGCAATAATCGGAATATCCCAGACATCATCCATCGCCACGCCGGAAGATTGCTCATCGAGTTCCTGCGTCGGCAAACGCGCGCCGGATTCGTCAAATTCAACCTTTTGCTTTTTCCCTTTCCAGCGCTTCATCGAGCTTTCCGTGGGCAGTTGCAAAAGCGTGTTGAACAGATTTTCTCTTTGATCTTTTCCGTAGAAGAAAATCACATCGTGCATGCGTTGAAATCTGGCGGCTTTTGCCGGCCATCGCCGATAACGCCAGATAATTTCATTGCGAAAATTTCCTTTGCCGAAAACGCAATCCATAACGATTTTGAGATAATGACTGGCGGTCGGATCGCAATGCAAATAAATGCTGCCTGTCGGTTTCAAGACCCGATGCAAATCCAGAAACCGGTTCGCCATCATGACGAGGTAAGCCATCATGTCGTTCTCGCCCAAAAAGCGGCGCAAGGATTGAATCATCTCGGCAGCGTAAGTGTTGCCGCTGCGAACAATCTCGTTATATTCCCGCTCCGCCTGCTCTCCCCAGTGCCAGGAATCCTTGAAGGCGACAATCTGCGCTTCGCTCTGTTCTCCCTTGGGTGAAGCAAAAAGAACGTTATAGTCCTTGGCGCTGTTGAACGGCGGATCGAGATAAACCAAATCCACGGATTCATCCTTGATGTGCTCGCGCAAAACATCAAGGTTGTCTCCGAAGTATAGCGAATTTTTTGGGTTCGTCATTTTTTATCTCTGAAAGCAAGCACACATGGATTGGGGCGCACGCTCTCCCAACACATCATCGTCACATTCTGCCGCATTCTGCCGTTTGCAGCAATGGGCGGGCCGAGGCTGACTATTGCGAAGCCGCCAGCCCCGGCCAGCCACCGCCCAACGCGCTGATCAGCGCCGCGCTGGCGGTCAGTTGACGGCCTCGTAATTGAATCGCGTTGTTCTCGGCGTTGAAGCGCGCCGTCTGCGCGACCACCACATCGAGGTAAGTTGTCGTTCCGGCTTTGTATTGATTGGTGACCAGCGTTTCGGTTTCGCGCGCCGCGTTCAACGCCGCTTGCTGCAAAATCCATTCGTCGTCGAGAACGCGAAGCGTCGTCAACTGCGTTTCGACATCCTGAAACGCCGCCAACACCGTTTGCTTGTAATTCGCCGCCGTCGCATCGTAAGCCGCCACCGCGCTGTCTTTCATCGCCGAACGATAACCGCCGTCGAAAATCAGTTGCGCCAACCCCGCTCCCAACGACCAAACGCGCCCGGGCACATCGAACCACTCCGACCAATGATTCGCCTGATAGCCGCCCGACGTCGACAAGGTGAGTGACGGATAAAACGCCGCTTGGGTGACGCCGATCTGCGCATTGGCCGCTGCCGCCGTTCGTTCAGCCGCTGCAATATCGGGGCGACGCTCCAGCCATTCGGAGCTTACCTCCACCGGAATGTCCGGCAGCTTGAGCGACAGCGTGTCCATCTGCTCCACCGAAAATTGCGACGGCGTTTTGCCGACAAGCAACGCCAGCGCGTTCTTGCTCTGCATCCGGCTGATTTCCAAATCGGTCAACTGCGTGCGCGCCGATTCAAGTTGCGTTTGCGCTTGCGCCACATCCGCGCGCGTGACGATTCCCGCCTGATAACGGTTCTGCGTCATCTCCAATGAACGCGAGTACGCTTCGACTGTTTCCTTCATCATTTTTTCCTGCGCGTCGCTGACTCGCAACGCGATGTACGCTTGCAAGAGCGCCGTTTGCGCGCTCAAGCGCAACGCCGCCAACTGCGCTTCGCTGACTTGCACATTGGCCTCTTGCGCTTCGATGGAACGCCGCACGCCGCCCCACACATCGACATCCCATGCCGCGCCCAGAGAAAAATTGTATTGATT
>JAITBX010000016.1 GCA_031283405.1 Burkholderiales bacterium
CGGCGTTGACCCGCTTGACGGCCATTTCTTTGAACTCCGCTGTGTATTCCCGCTTCGGTATCTTCATTGCTTTTTCCTTCCATGTCGTTTAGATTAACGCTTATCCTTTGGAAGGCGAATTTTCGGGGGAAGGTCAATTTCTCCATGCAAAATCAGCATGGAATTACCACACAAATCGCGCGCGCATGCGCGCGCGCGAGAAAGATACGTAAAGACACGCCGTGATATAATCCGCACGGTATTGATCGGCGCCCTCACTGGCGGAGAACATGGGCAGCAAGCGCCTCGTGGGGGTATTTTAGGGGGTATAACCGTTTTTCGAATTAACGAATTTACGGTATGCTGTTGTTTAGAGGGATGTTTCGTATCCTTCCTCCCCCATTTTTACGCGCTGTCTTTTTGTGCGGTGAGACAGATCAAAGCGTAAGCATCGCCAACCAGAACCGCTAAAGCCTCGCCGAGGATAGACGGATGCGTATTTTTACCGGTAACGCCAACCCCAAACTCGCGGAAGCGGTTTGCCGTCATCTCAACGTTTCGATGGGGCGCGCCGTTGTCGATCGTTTTTCCGACGGCGAAGTCTTCGTCGAAATTCTGGAAACTGTTCGCGGGCGCCACGTCTTTGTGCTGCAATCGACTTGCGCGCCGACCAACGACAATCTGATGGAAATGTTGGTGATCGTCGATGCGTTGAAACGCGCCTCGGCGGCGTCGATTACGGCGGTCATTCCCTATTACGGCTACGCCCGCCAAGACCGCCGGCCGCGCTCGGCGCGGGTGCCGATCACTGCCAAACTGGTGGCCGACATGCTGACCGCGTCCGGCGTCAATCGCGTGGTGGTGATGGATTTGCACGCCGATCAGATTCAGGGCTTCTTCAACATTCCCGTCGATAATATTTACGCGACGCCGATTTTGCTCGGCGAATTGTGGAAACGCAATTACGGCCCGCTGCAAGTTGTCTCGCCCGATGTCGGCGGCGTCGCGCGCGCGCGCGCCATGGCGAAAAGACTCGAATGCGATCTGGCGATTATCGACAAGCGTCGCCCCAAGGCCAACGTTGCCGAAGTGATGAACATCATCGGCGATGTGCGTGATCGTATTTGTTTGATCAACGACGACATCGTTGACACTGCCAATACGCTGTGCAAAGCGGCGACGGCGTTGAAAGCGGAAGGCGCTCGCTCGGTGGTGGCGTACTGCACGCATCCGGTGTTCTCCGGCGGCGCCGTAGCGCGAATCGAACAGTCCGACATCGACGAAGTCGTCGTCACCGATACCATTCCGCTGTCGCCGGAAGCGCAAGCCTGCCCGCGCATCCGGCAACTGTCGTGCGCGCAACTCATCGCCGAAACCATCACGAGGATGGCGAACGAAGAATCGGTCAGCAGTTTGTTTACCGAGTAGCGGTTTCGTAGGGGCGATCTAGATATGCTCTTTCCCTCTCTGGGGGAAGGTTGGGATGGGGGCGTAGGGGCGATCGTCCTCGGTCGCCTGTGAGTCGCACACGCTGCCCAATAAAAAAACGCGCCATCCGGCGCGTTTTTTCTTGCAAGCGCTGACGTGTCTCAGCAGCCCGCTTTCTTGGCGTATTCCGAAAAAGCCTCTGCCGCTTGTTTGCAGGAAACGCTGAGCACTGCCTTGTCTTGAATCTGCGACAGCTGAGTGCGAGCCTGATCCATTTGCTGCTTCATCGCATCGGAAGCCGCGGCGTCTTTGCTCAACTTGTTGACGCACTCGTTGATCTGAGAGAGATAGCTTTCGCACTCGGCCGGAAGCGCGGCCGGAGCAGCAGCATGGTCGGCGGGTGCAGCAGCAGGCGCTTCAGCCGGAGCAGCCGCAGGCGCAGCAGGCGCGGCAGCCGGAGGAGGCGTCGTTGCTTTGGGAGCGGGCGCCGGCGATTTATCGCAAGCGGAGAGCAAGGTCAGTCCTACGAACAGGGCGATCACGAGAGTGACGATACGAAATTTTTCCATGAGGGGTCCTTTAAAAGTGAGTAAAAATGCTGTTTGATGCGACGTTCGTTTCGACGATACGCCTGAAAAAATCGGGCAGGCTCGTTTGATACAACGGAAACGCGCGCATGTTCAACAGACATGGAGAAACTACGCGAATAACGGCATTTTCGCAAGCCCTGTGTGACGTTCATTGCGACGGCGAAACGCGAAAAGTGCAATCATGGTACAGAGAATGAGCGCGCGCTGTTTCTGACAGCGAAAACTGTCGGTCAGAAACGACAATTGCCGTGGTGTTTGAAAACAGAAACCTCGCCGGCGAAATAGTTTTATTGGAGACAGGACACAAAGCTGCAACATTATTCGCTGATGTGTTTGATGGCTCCGTGAAAATGCATGAGAAAGCGCACAAAAAACGGATGGCAAGCCATCCGTTTTTGCGTCATCAGAATCGGCGCTTAGAAACGATAGCCGACGGAGATGCCCCATACGATCGGATCGATTTTGGCTTTGCCGACTTTGTTGCCATCGACTTTGACATCGTTGCGCATTTGAATCCAGCGCGCGTCGAGCGTCATCAGCCAATTCTTGCTGAAGTTGAAATCGACGCCCGCATGCGCGGCGAAACCCCAGGAATTCTCGACATCGAGTTTGTTGTTCACCATGCCGCCGCGGGTCTTTTCGTTGTACATGAAGGCATAGTTGATGCCGGCGCCGACGAACGGCGACACGGTTTGCTCAGGCAGAAAATGGTATTGCAGGCTGACCGTCGGCGGCAGCACATCGACGCGCGCCATCTTGGCGCCGTTGAGTTTGATGTCGTTGCGGAACGGCCAGGCGCCCAGCACTTCGACGCCGAGGTTCGGCATGATGAGGTATTCAAACGTGATCGACGGGCGAACGCTGTTGCCAACATCGGTTTTCACAGCGCCGCCGGCCAGATAACCGTTGTCGGATTTGG
>JAITBX010000109.1 GCA_031283405.1 Burkholderiales bacterium
GAAGGGTCACGCCGGTCACATAATCGGCGCGCGGGCTTGCCAAAAACTCGACGGCATGAGCAATATCGGCCACGTCGCCCAGCCTTCCCGCCGGCACAGCTTTCAACAACGCTTCTCTCTGCGCTGCCGGCAGCGATTGCGTCATGTCGGTGTCGATGAAGCCGGGCGCCACGCAGTTGACGGTGATGCCGCGGCTGCCCACTTCCTGCGCCAGCGATTTGGAAAAACCGATCAGCGCCGCCTTCGCCGCCGCGTAATTGGTCTGTCCAGCGTTGCCCATCGAGCCGACCACCGAGCCGATCTGAATGATGCGGCCAAAGCGCGCTTTCATCATGCCGCGCAACACAGCGCGCGACAACCGGAACACCGCTTTCAAATTAGTGTCCATGATCGCGTCCCATTCCTCGTCTTTCATTCGCATCAGCAGATTGTCGCGGGTGATTCCGGCATTGTTGACCAGAATCGACGGCGACCCGCCGCACACTTTTTCAAACTCGGAGAGCACCCGCTCGATGCCGGTTTCGTCTTTGACATCCAGCACCGCGCCGGTACCGGCATGACCGCCCTCTTTCAAATAAGCGGCGATTGTGGCTGCACCTTCATCGCTGGTTGCCGTGCCGACCACCGCCGCGCCCGCCGCCGCCAACTCCAACGCAATCGCGCGGCCGATGCCGCGTGTCGCGCCGGTCACCAATGCGCGCTGTCCTGCCAATTCCTGTGGGTGCATCTTGTCTCCTCCGTTTTTTTACTCTGCCTTCGCCTTCTCCTTCCCCCTCTGGGGGAAGGCTGGGATGGGAGCATTTTCGCGGGCGACCACTGATCGCCCCTACCCCCTCTCCCGCCCCTTCGGGGCACCCTCTCCCGCAAGTGGGAGAGGGGAGATATTCACCATCCGCAACACGGACGACCTCAGGTCGTCCCTACACTACCCCGCCGCCGAAAAAATTTCGCTCGCTTTGCCGATCGCTTCGCTGTCGGCCAGCGTCAGGCTCACGATGCCTTCCGTCGCCCGTTTGGTCAGCGCCGCCAGCACTTTGCCCGGCCCGCATTCGACGATCTGGGTCACGCCGCGCGCCTGCATTTCCTGCAAGGTTTGCGTCCAGCGCACCGGTCTGGCCGCTTGCATCGCCAGCGCTTGCCGGATAGCGTCCGGCGTGTCGTGTTCACGAACATCGACGTTATGGATGAGCGCGATTTCTGGCGAGCGAAACGACACTTGTTGCAAGCGTTCGGCGAGCCGCGTCGCCGCCGTCGCCAAGAGCGAGCTGTGAAACGGCGCCGACACCGGCAACAGCACCGCCCGCTTGGCGCCGGCCTCTTTGGCCGCCGCCATCAACTGTTCGACCGCGCTTTTGTGACCGGCCACCACCACTTGCCCGGGCGAATTGAAGTTGACCGCTTCGACCACGGCGTCCGGTACGCTTTGCGCCGCGCACAAGGCCATCACCTGCGCGTCGTCAAGGCCGAGAATCGCCGCCATCGCGCCGACGCCTTCCGGAACCGCTTCCTGCATCACTTGCGCCCGAAAACGCACCAGCGGCACGGCGTCCGCCAGCGTCAGCGCATTTGCCGCGACCAGCGCGGCGTATTCGCCGAGGCTGTGTCCGGCTACGATCATCGGCCTTAGCGCACTCGTCTCGCACCAAGCGCGCCAAACGGCCACGCCCGCCGTCAGCATCAGCGGCTGCGTGTTCGTCGTCAACGCCAACGCCTCTTCGGGGCCGTGCAAAGCGAGTTCCCACAAATCTTCGCCCAGTACGGCAGAGGCTTCGTTGAAAGTTTGGCGCACGACGGGATGCGCGTCGAAACCGCCCATCATCCCGATCGACTGCGACCCTTGCCCCGGAAAAACAAACGCGCTTTTCATCTTCGCTTTTTCCTCTCTGGTTTTAACCCCAGCGCACCAAGCTCGCGCCCCAGGCAAAGCCGCTGCCGACCGCCGTCAGCGCCAAGAGTTGTCCCGGCTTGAAGCAACCTTGACGCGCGCCGTAATCCAGCGCCAGCGGAATCGACGCCGCCGACGTGTTGGCCTGCCCGGCCACGGTGCTGATGACTTTTTCCGGCGGAACAGAGAGCTTCTTCGCCGTCGCATCCATGATCCGCGAGTTGGCTTGATGCGGCACCAGCCAATCGATGTCGGCGCTCTGCAAACCATTGTGCGCCAGCGCTTCCTCGGTGCTTTCCGCCAGCACCCGCACGGCAAAACGAAACACCGCGCCGCCGTCCATATAGACGAACGGCGAGCGGTAAATCTTCCCGTCCCGAATCTGCCCGGGCACATTCAGAATATGGCGTTGCCGCCCTTCCGAATGCAGGTGCGACGATAAAACGCCCGGCGTTTCCGACGCCTGCAACACCAGCGCGCCAGCGCCGTCACCGAACAAAACGCAGGTGCCGCGATCCGTCCAGTCGAGAGTGCGGGTCATGGTTTCGGCGCCGACAACCAGCGCGTTTTTCGCCATGCCGGACACAATCATCCGATCTGCCGTCGCCAGCGCGAAGATGAAACCGCTGCACACCGCTTGCACATCGAAAGCGGCGCTGCCGTTGTTAATCCCCAGCTTGTCTTGCAGAACGCAGGCCGTCGAGGGAAACACCATATCGGGCGTTGTCGTCGCCACCACGATCAAGTCGATGTCGTCCGCCGCCAGTCCGGCGCTCGCCAGCGCCCGCTGCGAAGCGATGAGCGCCAAGTCGGAAGTGTCTTGTTCAGGCGACGCCACGTGACGCTGCCGGATGCCGGTGCGCGTTCGGATCCATTCGTCGTTGGTGTCGAGCGTCTTTGACAAATCGTCGTTGGTCACGACTTTTTCGGGCAAATAACCGCCTGTCCCGATGATTCGGCTGTATTTCATACCACCTCGTCAGAAAAAGAAAAGGTTATACAAACAACACACCGGACGCCGAACACCCGGAATCAGGCTCAGGCATCCTCGGCAGAATCAGCGCCGAGCAGGGTCACCGACGGCAGTTTCGCCGACACCGCCTCGATGCGTTGCGCAATACGGTCTAGCATACCATGCGCTACTTCCTGATACGCTTTGCGCAGTGCAAATTCAAACGCCAAGGGGTCGGCGGAACCGTGACTTTTGATGACAACGCCGCGCAGTCCGATCAGCGTTGCTCCGTTGAAGCGACGCGGGTCGAGCCGCCTTTTGAAGGATTTCAGCACGCGATACGAAATGAGCGCCGCCAGCCGCGTCCGCCAGTTGCGCGTGTATTCGTCTTTCAGGAATTTATAGAGCATCTGCACAAGCCCTTCGGAGGCTTTGAGCGCAACATTGCCGACAAAGCCGTCGCACACCACCACATCGGTCGTGCCCTTGTAAAGATCGTTGCCTTCGACATTGCCGTAAAAATTCAACCCCGAATGTTTGAGCAGTTCGGCGGCCTCCTTGACGACTTCGTTACCTTTTGTTTCTTCCTCGCCGATATTGAGCAGACCGATGGTCGGATTGTCGTTACCCTCGATTGCCGTGGTCAGCGCGCTGCCCATGATCGCAAATTGCAACAACTGTTCCGCCGAACAATTCACGTTCGCGCCGAGATCGAGCACGGTCGAAACATCGCGCGTATTCGGCAACTGCGTCGCAATCGCCGGACGATCAATGCCGGGCAGCGTTTTCAAGACGAACTTGCCGATCGCCATCAGTGCGCCGGTGTTCCCCGCCGACACGCACGCCTGCGCTTCGCCGCTCTTGATGAGATTGACGGCCACTCGCATCGACGAATCTTTTTTGCGGCGCAAAGCATCCGCCGGCGGCTCGTCCATCTCGACAAGCTCAGTGGCGGCGCGCACCGTGATGCGCGCACGCGCCTCTTTGTTGTCCACCGCCGCCAGCGCTTTTTCCAGCGGCTCGGCAAGACCCACCATGATGACCTGCGCCTCAGGCATCGTCACCAGAAAATTCGACACCGCCGGCACCGTCACCGAT
>JAITBX010000143.1 GCA_031283405.1 Burkholderiales bacterium
ATTTCTTTGTTTTAGAATACCTAAATATTAGGTCATGTCGTTTTCCTAAGTCTTTTTTAGGGTATCCGGCACCGCGATAGCACCAAGCAATTTCGTTCCTAAATTCCCCACCTTTCCCGCAAAAAGCACCATCCAACAACAGCTTCAGATAATGGCTTGCCGTTGGGTCACAATGAAGATAAAAACTTCCCGTAGGCTTAAGGATGCGATGAATCTCAACGATACGCAAAGTCATGTGAATCAGATACGCTAATAACGACCCTTCGCCTAATACGTTGCGCAGCCCTTTGATAAGTTCTACCGTCTGAACCGTAAGTTTACCGCTGTTCAGGTGATGAACATCCGTGATGTATTCATAGCCTTTGACTGCCTCATCGCCCCATTCCCATGTATCTGCAAAGGCGTGAGCTTGTGCGCGATCTTCACTTCCTTGGTTGTTATAAATCTGGAAGTAGTTTCGCTTTGAATTGAATGGTGGGTCAATGTAGCAGAGGTCAACGCTTTCCGCTTCGATCTTATTGCGTAAAATATCTAAATTATTGCCATAATAAAGGCGATTATGGTAGAATTTTTGCGAGCGAGCGAGCGAGCGAGCGTTGAGTTGCTGTTGCTTTGCCTTTGGTATTCATTGCCGCTGAAATAGGTTAACAATGACAGCGGCAATTATACACTAGAATACTTCCCTACGCCGTTAATGCCTTATAGGTAATTCTTGCGCCAACGGTTTTACTTAAAAACGAGTCAATCCGGTCTAGCGTGTGAACCTTGCAGTTGCCATCGTTAAGTCGGAACGTAAATTCAGCGATGTAGCGATTCAGATGTTTCTCGCTAAACGAGTGGTAAATGCCGTAGAAGCCGCGCTTCAGAACCGCCCAAACGCTTTCGATACTGTTCGTATGCGCCATACCGTCAACGTACTGCTTTGCGCTATGGTTGACGGTTCTGTGGTTGTAAATTCCATCCATTCCCTTGTAGCCTGAATGCTCATCGGTGCAAAGTGTCGAGCCATGCGCTACCGTGGTTAGAACGGCTGTTTGCAGAGCGATTTTGCTAGTGCTGGCCAGTAATGTAGCTTTCAGCTTTCCGGCGCGTTGCCGCATTCCGATAACGGCAATCTTTCCTACTGTACCGCGTCCGGCTTTGAGCTTTTTGCTGGCGTGTTTATTCGTTTCCTTACCGCCGATGTAGGTTTCATCGACTTCTACGATGCCGTGCAAAAAACCGCCGTCTCCATTCTGATCGTCGTCGTTCTTACAGGCTTCGCGGATACGCTGAAGCATGAACCACGCTGTAGCTTGTCTAACTCCGAGTTCCTTGGAAAGCTGAAGGGATGAAATGCCTTTGCGTGAAGTGACAACAAGGTAGATAGCGTAAAGCCACTTGTGCAACGGGACATGAGAACGCTCAAAGATCGTGCCAGTGCGAACAGTGAAGTCCTTTTGGCAGGATAGGCAACGGTAATACGGCTTTACCTTGCGCTCTTGAATGCGCTCTTGAGAGCCGCAAAACGGACAAACTGGAGAACCATTCCAGCGGCGATGCTCGATATGTTCAATAGCCGCCTGTTCATCGGGAAATCTCTTGAAAAAGCTGTATATCGATATAGTAAGCGTGCACATAATAGTAGTCGGTCAGTCAGGTAAATATGACCTAAATATTACTATCGTTTTTCTAGGTAGTCAAGCGTATAATTCCCTTTTGAAAGGGGCGCCTGCCCTGAGCGTGTTGAAGGGCGGGCGGGGTTTGCAGTCCTCTCTCACAGAGGCGCGGAATTGAACACAGAACGCCGAGGGCGGCGTTTCCCACGAAGCCTTTCACGCTCGCCGAAACCGGTACAACGCCAGTTGCCCGAACACATTCGGCAGAAACGTCACCGGCGCGTCGTTCGCCAACACCTGCCGCGCCAAAACGCGATAACCGCGCACGGCCAGAAAATGGTCAAAGTCCTTGACGGTGCACAGATGAACGTTCGGCGTGTCGTACCACTGATACGGCAACGCGTCGGACACCGGCATCCGCCCGCGCAATATCTGCCAGCGATGCGACCAGTGGCCAAAATTCGGGAACGTGACGATCGCTTCGCGGCCGACTCGCAACATGCTTTCGATCAACGCTTCCAGCCGGTGCATCGCTTGCAAAGTCTGCGACAAAATCACGCAATCGAAACTGCCGTCGGCAAAATCGGCCAGCCCGCCTTCGAGATCGCGCTGCAACACATTGATGCGATTGGCGATGCTGGCCTTGACGCCTCCGATCGAAATTTCGATTCCGTAACCCGTCACTTGCCGCGTTCGCCGCAGATGCGCCAGCAAGTTGCCGTCGCCGCAACCCAGATCGAGCACGCGCGCGCCGGGCGACACCCAATTCGCAATCAGCGAAAAATCACTGCGTATTTTTGTTGCCGGCACTTTCGTTACCGGCGCGGCTGCCGAAAGATTAACGCTGTCGTTCATCGTGCGGCCTCCTTTTCGTTGATCTCCGTACCGATTCGCTCATAGTAGGCTCGCACCGTTGCAAGGTATTGCGCGTCGTCGTGAAGAAAAGCGTCGTGCCCGTTCGGCGCGTCGATTTCGGCGTAGCAGACATCGCGCCGATTGTCGATCAGCGCCCGCACGATTTCGCGCGACCGCGCAGAGGGGAAACGCCAGTCGGTCGTGAACGAAATCACCAGAAACGCGCAACGCGCATCTTCCAGCGCCTTCGATAAATTGCCGCTGTGCGCCGCCGCCGGATCGAAATAATCGAGCGCCTTGGTGATGCGCAAATACGTATTGGCGTCGAAATAACCGGCGAATTTTTCGCCTTGATGGCGCAGGTACGATTCGATTTGAAATTCGGGCGCGAACGAAAATTTCAAACCTTCGCGCAGTTGCCGGCCAAATTTCGCTTCCATCTGCTCGCCCGACAGATAGGTGATGTGTCCCAACATTCGCGCCACCCGCAAACCGCGCCGTGGGCGTGTGCCGTGCCGCGCGTAATGACCGTCGAAAAAATCGGGATCGGAGAGAATCGCCTGCCGCGCCACTTCATTGAACGCGATGTTTTCCGCCGACAATTTCGGCGCGGACGCGATCACCAAGCCGTGCGCCAAACGCATCGGATAACGAATCGCCCAGCACAATGTTTGCATGCCGCCGAGCGAGCCGCCCATCACCGCCGCCCAGCGCGTGATGCCGAGATAGTCGGCGAGCCGCGCTTGCGCGTCCACCCAGTCTTCGACGGTGACCAGCGGAAAATCGGCGCCCCACGATTGCCCCGTCGCCGGATTGATCGACACCGGCCCGCTCGATCCGAAACAACTGCCGAGGTTGTTAACGCTGACGACAAAAAAACGGGTCGTGTCGAGCGGCTTGCCGGGGCCGACCATGTTGTCCCACCAGCCGACATTGTCCGGCGCGTCTTCGTAATAACCGGCGACATGGTGCGACGCATTCAGCGCGTGACAAATCAACACCGCGTTCGAGCGGTCGCTGTTCAACGCGCCATACGTTTCATACGCCAGCTCGAACGAATCGAGCGTCGCGCCGCACGAAAGCGGCAACGGCGTCGTGAAATGCGCGCGCTGCGGCGTCACCGCGCCGACCGAATGCGCCACGCCGTCCATTTTTGTTGTTAACGGAGATGCCATCATGAGTTCCTAACACATCCATAAAAAAGCCCGATCAGCATTCGACTAATCGGGCGGTAAAGGATGGGCGCCGTTTTAGCCGTATTTATTACGCGCCCGCAAGCTGGTTCAAATCGGCGCCTTTTGCTTCCGGATCATTATAAAACGTTTTTTGTTCAGACCGATAGTGTGGAAGAAATCTGGCCGAAATACCCCCGTGCGCCGAAAGCCCTGTACACTAACGCCCATCTTTTCTTGTTTCCGTCGCCATGAATGCTCTTTCGCCGTCTTTCAATTACTGGGTCATCGCCACGCGTCCGTGGTCTTTTCCGGCATCCAGCATGCCCGCGTTGGTGATTTTTGTTTATGTTTTTTTCCTGAGCCGGCACGATGCGTTGGAAGTTCATTGGCTGTTGGGTGTCTTGGCCATTATCGGCGCCGTCATTTTTCAAATCAGCAGCAATCTGATCAGCGATTATTTCGACTACATCCACGGCGTTGATCGTGAAGACACTTTCGGTTCCAGCCGCTTGCTGGTCAACGGGATTTTCAAGCCGCGCACGATTTTCTGGTACGGCGTCAGCTTTCTCGCTTTCGGCGCGCTTCTCGGCCTTTATCTGGCCTCGCAAACCGGTTGGCCTTTGTTGGTGATGGGCGTCCTCGGTTCTTTCGCCGCCAGCTTTTATTACCTGTTCAAAAGCCGGGCGCTCGGCGATACGCTGATTTTTCTGGTTTACGGCCCGCTGATTTCTCTCGGCGTTTTTTATGTGATGACCGGGCTGCTGGACTGGCGAATTATCGCCTTGTCGCTGCCGATCGCTTTTATCACGGTCAACATTTTGCACGCCAACAACACTCGTGATATTGCGCACGACAAACGCGCCAACATCAAAACATCCGCGATGCTGCTGGGCGTTCGGGCGTCGGTTTTCAAATACAAGTTACTGCTCGCGCTCACTTACCTGTTGATGGCTGTGCTGACCGTTGCGGGCGTCCTTCCTTGGGCAGCATTGTGCGTTTTTCTGACGCTGCCGCTGGCTGTCGGCAACTGCCGGATCATGGACAAGGCGCGTGAAGATCAGCCGGGGAACATCTGCGACCTTGATGTCAGAACGGCGAAACTGCAATTGGCTTTCAGCGTCTTGCTATCGGGACTGCTTTTCGTGTCCGTCTGGTTATAAGTCGTTTTTGTTGCGCAGGTGTTTAAACCGGAATCGCGCCGAATGAAAAACGTTCTGGCTTTCCCTATCGTCGTTGCGACGGCGCTCTGGTTCGTCATGTTCTCGCCGTGGACGGCGCCGCACCTGAACTTCTGGTGGTCGATGCTGTTTTCTGCGTCAATGTTGCTCATCATGAGCGCCGTTTTTGGCTGCGACTGGTTGCCGCAATTCCGATTGAGCGTCCGGGCCGTGGCGATCGGGCTGGCCTCCGCCGTCGTGTTGTGGGGCGTGTTTTATCTGGGACATGCTGCGTCAACGGTGCTGTTCTCTTTCGCTCAACCGCAAGTCGGCGCGATCTACGGATTGCGCAACGGCAACAGCCATTTGTGGATTGCGCTGTTGCTGTTGTTCATCGTCGGGCCGGCGGAAACCATTTTCTGGCAAGGGTTCGTCCAGCGCAATCTGATGAAGCGCTGGGGCGATTTGGCGGGCTTTATCGGCACGGTGCTGGTTTACAGCCTAGTGCATCTGTGGTCGTTCAACATCATGCTGCTGATGGCCGCAGCGGTTTGCGGCGCTTTCTGGGGCGGGATTTACCTGCTACTGAAACCCCGCAACCTGTGGCCGCTGCTGATTTCCCATGCGGTCTGGGACGTGATGGTGTTTATTTTGTTTCCGATCGGGTAAAGCGAGCAAGCCCACCATACGATTTTGAACTTGTAATTCCCCGCGCTCTTGGCGCGGGGGCTAAAATGCCAGGATGAGCCAAAATGCCAATGGAGAAATTCACAAAGCAAGCCATTGCGCGTGGCAAATTCACTACCATGTAGTATTTCCGGTGAAGTACCGGAAAGCCTT
>JAITBX010000186.1 GCA_031283405.1 Burkholderiales bacterium
ATTCGCACGTTCGTCACTTCTGCTTTGGGCGACGCCACGTTTGCCGGTCGCCGCTTCGACGCCAGCGAAACACGCGGCACCCACACCGGCGGCGATTGCTCGAAGCGCACGGCGTATTCCATTCCGTAACGCTCGAACGCGGTTTGATTTCCCGATTGCTGATACAAATCCAGCAGCGCCAGCCACACCAGAGGCATTCCTGCTGTTTCCGGCTCGGTCGCAATGGCTTCTTCGAGAACGGAGCGGGCAGCTTCCAGTTGATCGCTCGCGTGCATCAACGCTGCGGTTTCGAGCACCGCATTGAGACCAGAGCCGGACGACATCGATCCGCCGACCGAGTGCGATCGGGGAGCGATGCGCGGCAACTGCCCGACGGCAGTCAGCGTTTGACGTGCTTCCGTGTCCATTTTTCTTCTGCGTTGTTCTTTATGTTATGGTTTCCCCCAAGGCTCCTGCTTTTAGCCGAGATGCGCTGCGGCGACATCCCAATCCAGCAGTTGCTCGATCACCGCCTTGACGTAATCGGCGCGGCGATTCTGGTAATCCAGATAATATGCATGTTCCCAAACGTCGATGGTTAGCAGCGGCGTCAGTCCGCGCGTGAACGGCACTTCGGCGTTGCCGGTTTTGACGACTTCGAGTTTGTTTCCGGCATTCTTGACCAGCCATCCCCAGCCCGAACCGAATTGGCCGATCGTCGTTTCCGCCAGCTTCGTTTTCAGCGCCTCGAAGCTGCCGAAACTTTCGTCGATCATTGCCGCCAGCGTTCCGACCGGTTTGCGAGCGCCGCGCGGGTTCAGCCCTTTCCAGTAAAACGTGTGATTCCAAACCTGCGCCGCGTTATTGAAAACCGCCACTTGATCTGCTTTTCCGGCGACCCGTTCGACCAGCGATTTCAATTCGGCGCTTTCAAATTCCGTGTCTTTGATCAACCCGTTCAAGTTGTCAACATAGGTTTTGTGATGCTTGCCATAATGAAAACTCAGCGTGTTGGCGCTGATCACCGGCGCCAGCGCGTCGTCGGCAAAAGGAAGAGGAGGAAGTGTAAACATGGAAAACTCCTGAAATAAAACAAATCATGAAACAATAAATACAAACATCTTATGATACTGCTTTTTACTATGAGCGCGCGTCACACGGTGTGACAGAGAATGCCCAAAGAGCGCCCGCAACCCGCCTGCTTCAATCGCCTGCTACAAATTCTTACTGCAATCCGATCACGCCGCAGCCGATTCGCTGGCCGCTGTTGCCGTCCGGTTGCGACCGATAATCATCGGGATCGCTGGTGACGACCAACGCCCGGCCTACGATGCTGCGCGGCCCCGGCCAAACGCTGATGCCCTCCGCCTCGAACGACACCTTGGCGATGCCTCGGCTATCCGCTTTGAGGTTGGGAAGGTCGCCCATATGGTGCGACGGCGCGCTGTAATGGCCGTGCGGCTGAACGCCAAGATTGAAATGACCGCCGGCACTCACCGCGTCGGACGCCGAACAATCGCCTCGTTCATGAACATGAAAACCGTGCTCACTGTCGGGCGGCAAACCTTGCACATCGGCGATCACCATCACCCGCTCGCCGCGTTGCTCGAGCCAAACCGTTCCTTTCACCCGATGACCCGGCATCGGCGCAATCGTGGCGATCGCCTTGTCCTTGCCGCCGAAAAGTATCGCGCAACCGCCCAACAACAACAAGCTCATCAACGCCGCCAACCAGAACCTGAGCCGCTTCATGATGTCAACCCAAACTCGACTCAATCGCCGTACAACTTCTGCACGCGCTCCCAGCGCTCCTGTGCTTCCAGCGACAACGTCGCTGTCGGCCGCGCCAACAAGCGCGGAATCCCGATCGGCTCGCCGGTTTCCTCGCAATAACCGTAATTGCCGTTTTCGATCAGACGCAACGACTTCTCAACTTTCTTCAACAACTTGTGCTCGCGGTCGCGCGTGCGCAACTCCAGCGTGTATTCCTCTTCCAGCGTCGCCCGATCCGAGGGATCTGTCGTCACCTCAGTCTCGCGCAAGCGCTCTCCGGTGTCGTCAGCGTTCTGCAACAATTGCGCCTTCAAATCCAGCAGACGGCTTTTGAAAAAAGCCAACTGCTCTTCATTCATGTACTCTTTTTCGGGAGCTTTGAGAATTCGCTCCTCGGTCAATTCACGGACATTTTTCGTAACCGCTGCCGCTGTTTTGGCAACCATGCTGACCTCGCTTTCTGCTTGCCTTTGCTTGACGGGGCGATGGATAACGAAACTCGCCCGACGCATTAAAAACTACCATTATAACTTGCTGCGCCCGCCTGCAACACCTCGTTTTTTGAGCCGGCAACACCCTCAGAAATGCGCGCCAACATGATGTTTTTACAGAAGTTTTTCGCGGGGCAATATTTCATTCGCATTTAAAGGGAACCCTTCTTCCTCGCGCGGGCGGGAATGACGACGCGAGAAATGTCGCTTGTATTCTCGCGGGGGAAGGGCATTCAACAGATGCCACCCATAAAAACGGCCTTCCGATGCTTCGGGAAGGCCGTGTGATGCAAGCCGACGCGATCAAAACCGCATCAGAAATAGCAACTCATAGCAACTTATTTGATTCGCGCCTCGCAGAAGAAACGGCGCTCGCGGTGCTCGCTTCTCTTGCCGATGTTGAACGATGCCACAGGCCGGTGATAGCCCATGACCCGCGTCCACACTTCGCAACGCTGACGCTCGTTGTCGTGCAAAATGATCTGAGAGGGGGATTCGATCTTTTGTGCGTTCATTTAAAACTCCTTGTAAAACATTCCTGTCTGGGTTATGGGTGTCTTTTGATGCTGAATATCACTTTATTCATTGTACTGCTTTTTTACACAACGCAACGTCTGCGTCCGGCTCGCTTCAAACCGGCGCCAACGCTTGTTGTTTCTTCTTCGCCAAGAGCGCTTCATCGCACTTCGGGCAAAATTCGTGTTCACCGGCAAGATAACCATGCACCGGACAAATCGAAAACGTCGGCGTCACCGTGACA
>JAITBX010000207.1 GCA_031283405.1 Burkholderiales bacterium
TGTTTTGATTTCCGGAATCCGGGTACATCTTGTCGAACAAATCGTCCATCTTCGATTCTCCATAGTGCGCATTGTAATACTTAAAAGTTCGCTTTGAACCATTGTTTCGCTCTTTGCAAGGTACCCAAAAAGCCGGGTGTCTGAATTTGTGCAGCTCGAGCGCGCAACCAATGTTCGCGTCCGAAAAAAAGCAGACCCGTTGCTGCCGCGTAACGCGGGTTCCGAATGATTTCGGACAACGGCCCTTCGTACATCGGCACGCCAACGCGCACCGGCCAATGAAAAACTTCCTCTCCCAACTCGACCATCCCCGCCAGTTGCGCGGTGCCGCCGGTCAACACGATGCCCGACGAAATCAATTCCTCGTAACCGGAGCGGCGCAACTCCATCTGCACCAGCGAATACAATTCTTCGACCCTCGGCCCGATCACTTCGGCCAGCGTGTGCCTTGAGAGCTTGCGCGGCTCGCGCCCCGACACGCCCGGCACTTCGACAAAATCGTTCTGATTGGCAAGCTGACGCAGAGCGCAACCGTGCAGAATTTTCAAGTCTTCCGCTTCCTTGGTCGGCGTGCGCAGCGTCATCGCAATATCGTTGGTGACTTGATCGCCGGCAATCGGAATCACTGCCGTGTGTCGAATGGCGCCGCCGGTGAAAACTGCGAGATCGGTCGTGCCGCCGCCGATATCGACCAAACAAACGCCCAGTTCTTTTTCGTCGTCGTTCAACACCGCCGTGGCCGCTGCCAGCGGCTGCAAAAATACATCGCGCACTTCCAGCCCGCAACGGCGCACGCATTTGACGACATTCTCGATCGCCGACACAGCGCCGGTCACCACATGAACCTTGACTTCAAGCCGCACGCCGCTCATGCCCAGCGGCACATGCACATCGTCCTGATCGTCCACCCGAAACTCCTGCGGCAAGACGTGCAGAATCTGCTGATCGTTCGGAATCGGAACCGCCCGCGCCGTTTCCATCGCGCGGTCGATATCGGCCTGCGACACCTCTTTCTCCTTGATCGCCACTGTGCCGCTCGAATTCTGACTGCGAATGTGGCTGCCCGCGATTCCGGTATAAACTTCCGAAATGCGGCAGTTCGCCATCAGTTCGGCTTCTTCCAGCGCCCGTTGAATCGACGCCATCGTCGCTTCAATGTTGACCACCGTGCCTTTTTTCAGGCCGCGCGACGGCTGCATGCCGAAACCGATGACCCGAACTTCCTGCTCGGGCGACATTTCCGCCACGATCACCATCGTCTTCGAGGTACCGATGTCGAGTCCAACGATCAAATCCTGATGCTCTTTCGCCATGTTTTTCCCTGTTCCTATCGCCTTCTGCTTTATCTTCTCTCGCCGTTTTTTTCGCCGCTTCTGCTGCCCGCCGGCCTTGGCCTGTCCGATTGTGTTTCATTTTCGCGAATGTTCATCGGCGTCGTCGCGCGAATGGCCAACCCGTTTTGATAGCGCAAGTCGATGTACTCAGGGTAACGCCCGGCGCGCGCCAGCGCGCCTGCCGTTTTCTGATACACCGAAGCGAATCGCTCCAGCCGCGCATCGGCAATGTCGCGCCCCAGCTCAATCACTTGTACACTGCCGTTCTTGTCCGCTTTTTTATCCACCGCTTCGATTCGCCAACTGCCGCGCGGCGAATGTTGCACCACGCGCAAATCGAGCCCCAGCGCCGCCAGTTTCACCGACCACTTCTCGAAGCGTTCAATTACCGTAACTGCTTCGTCGTCGCGTCCGGCCAACTCCGGCAAATCGCCGTCGTAAGGCGCCACGAACACCACTCCGTCGCGCGTCACCAGCGCCGAATCGTTCCAGTTCGCAAACGGCTCGAACTCCTCGATCGACACTTCCAGCCGATCCGGCCACTCCCGATGCAATCCGGCGTTGCGCACCCACGGCACCTGCCGTAACGCTTGTTGCGCGCCGTCCAAATCCATCGTGAAAAATGTTCCCTTCAACTCGCGGCGAATCACCGCCGCCACATGCGCCGGATCGGCGCGATTGAGGTCGCGCACGACCACCTGCCGAAACGCGAACGACGGCTGCAGCACCAGCCAGTGGCCGGCAGCCCACAGCAACGCTCCCGCCGATAAAATCACCAGCGTCAGCGCCACCGCATTCAGCGCTTTGGGGTCATTCCACATTTGAACCCGGCTCCTTTCAGAATCGTCAAACACAACGCTTCCATCGACATCCCCGCTGCTCGCGCCGCCATCGGCACCAAACTGTGCGTCGTCATCCCCGGTACAGTGTTGACCTCCAGAAAAAACCATTGCCCATCACTGCGCAGCATCGCATCCAGCCTGCCGTAACCGCGACAACCCAACACCCGAAACGCCGCCAACGCCTGCGCCCGTATCCGCTCTTCCAACGCCGCAGGAAGACCCGACGGGCAAAAATACTGCGTCTCGTCCGAAAAATATTTGTGCTCGTAATCGTAATTGCCGTTCGGCGCAGCGATGCGAATCAACGGCAAAGCCGCATCGTCGAGAATCGCCGCCGTCAACTCCGCGCCTTCGATGAACGTCTCGGCAATCACCAGCGAATCGTGACGCGCCGCCTCGGCATAAGCCTCCGCCAAATGTTGCGGATCGGCGCGCTCGATCTTGGTGATGCCGATACTCGATCCTTCGCGCGCCGGTTTCAAAATCAGAGGCAAGCCCAGCGCCTCGACGAGCTTCGTCCAATCCGTGTGCGCATCAACGATTTGATACGGCGGCGTCGGAATACCCGCCGACTGCCACACCATCTTCGTGCGCCACTTGTCCATCGCCAACGCCGACGCCGCCACACCGCTGCCGGTGTACGGAATACCCAACAATTCCAGCACCGCCTGCACCGTTCCGTCCTCGCCGCCGCGACCGTGCAGCATGTTGAACACCCGCGCAAACCCTTCGTCCTTCAGCGCCCACAACGGTTTTTCGGCGGGGTCGAAAGCGTGCGCGTCAACGCCTTGCGCTTGCAGCGCCGACAACACATTGCCTCCCGACATCAGCGACACTTCGCGTTCGGCGGAATGCCCGCCCAGCAGCACTGCCACTTTGCCGAAATCCGTCACCGTTTTTTGGGCGCTGCTCACTTTGCTTCTCCGAGAAGATTCACTTCCGGCTGCAACCGCACGCCGGTTTTTTCTTCCACGATTCGTTGCACTTCTCCGATCAACGCCTCGATGTCGGCCGCGCTCGCCGCGCCTTTCGGATTAACGATGAAATTGGCGTGCTTCTCCGACACCGAAGCGCCGCCCTTCGTCAACCCTTTCAGTCCGCACGATTCGATCAAGCGCGCCGCGTAATCGCCGACGGGATTGCGAAACACGCTTCCCGCGTTCGGCAAATCCAACGGTTGCGACGCCATTCGCTTCGACAACAGCACCTTGATCTCCGCTTGCGCCGCCTCAATCGACTTCGCATCGCCTGGCGAAAAACGAAACCAGGCGCCGGTAAAAAATTCTTTGCGCGCCGGCCCATGATGCTGCACTTTCCGATAACTCACGTCGTAAGCGTCGGCAGCGCAAATGCAGCGCTCGCCCTCGCGCGTCACCACTTCGACCCGCGTCACGTAAGTCCATGTTTCGCCGCCGTAGCAACCGGCGTTCATCGCCAACGCGCCTCCGACCGTGCCGGGAATGCCGGCCAGAAACGCCGCTTCCGTCTTGCCTTGCGCCGCCGCAAAACGCGCCAGCTTCGCGCAGGTCAATCCCGCCGCCGCGTAAATCGTGCCGTCGTCTTCTCTTTTCACTTTCGACAAGTTGTCGTGCATCAACACCACGACGCCGCGAATGCCGCCGTCGCGGATCAACACATTGCTGCCCAGCCCCAGCACCGTCACCGGCACATCCTTCGGCAACTGCCGCAACATGAGCGCGAGATCATCGACATCCGCCGGCGTATAAACCCTGTCGGCCACACCTCCGGCGCGCCAACTCGTGTGGCGCGACATCGCCACATTGCAGCGGAAGCTGCCGCGTAACTCGTCAACAGCAGAGCGCAATCTCATTACGCGCGCTCCTTTCCGGTTTTTTGTTCGCTCTTGTGTTGCAACTGCGCCGCGAGTTTGGGCGCTACCGTGCCGATGTTGCCCGCACCCATCGTCAACACCACATCACCGTCTTTCAACAACGCGCTCAACACCTGCGGCACTTCCTCTACCCGTTCGACGAATATCGGATCGACTTTGCCCGCCACCCGCAACGCTCGCGCTAACGCGCGCCCGTCGGCAGCAACGATCGGCGTTTCACCGGCGGGATACACATCGACCAGCACCAGCACATCGACTTGCGACAACACCGCCACGAAGTCCTCGAATAAATCGCGCGTGCGCGTGTAGCGATGCGGCTGAAACACCAGCACCAATCGCCGCCCGTCGAAACTGCCGCGCGCCGCTTCCAGCGTCGCCGCGATTTCGTTGGGGTGATGGCCGTAATCGTCGATCAAGATGTAAGTGCCGCCGCTCAGTTTGCTATTCAATTCGTTATCCGGCAACGGAATGTCGCCGTAACGCTGGAAGCGCCGCCCCACTCCTTTGAATCCGGCCAGCGCTCGGACAATCGCTTCATCGTTCACGCCGACTTCACGCCCTACCGCAATCGCCGCCAGCGCATTTTGCACGCTGTGTCTGCCCGGCAACGCCAGCGCTATCGGCAAATCAGTGAAGCCGCGTTGCATCGCCGTGAAGCGCATCACGCCGTGTTGGTTCTCGACTTGCCGCGCTTGCAATATCGCGTCTTCCGAAAAACCGTAGCTGATCACCGGCCTTCCTACCTGCGGCAGAATCTCGCGCACATTGGCGTCATCGACACACGCCACCACCGCGCCGTAAAACGGCAAGCGTTGCAAGAACTCGATGAACGCTTTCTTGAGCCGCGCGAAATCGTGCCCATACGTTTCCATGTGATCGGCGTCGATGTTCGTCACCACCGACAATACCGGCGCCAAATGCAGAAACGACGCATCCGATTCATCCGCCTCAGCCACCAGAAAATCGCCGCTGCCCAAACGCGCATTCGCATCCGCCGACAGCAAACGTCCGCCGATCACGAAGGTCGGATCGAAGCCGCCTTCGGCCAGCACCGACGCCACCAAACTCGTCGTCGTCGTTTTGCCGTGCGTGCCCGCGATGGCGATGCCGCGTTTCAAGCGCATCAGTTCGGCGAGCATCAACGCCCGTGCCACCACCGGAATGCCCGCTTGCTGCGCCGCAACAACTTCGGGATTGTCGGCGGCCACCGCCGTGGACACCACCACTGCGTCAGCGTCGCGGATGTGTTCGGCAGCGTGTCCCTGCCAAACTTCGATACCCAACGAACGCAACCGCGCCGTCGCCGCGTTATCGCTCAAGTCTGACCCCGACACGCGATAACCAAGGTTCACCAACACTTCGGCGATGCCGCTCATGCCGGAGCCGCCGATACCGACAAAGTGCAGTTGCTTCACTTTGTATTTCATGAAGCCTCCACGCGCGCGCTCGTTTTGCGCATTTTCATCCTGCGCATCTTCGTTTATTTCACTCTGCCGCTGCTTGCTCCGATACGCCAGACCCAACGCCATGCACATCTGCGCCGCCGCTTCCGCCGCATCGGTTTTGCGCAACGCAAACGCCGCTTCCGCCATCGTTTGCGCTTTTTCGCGCGTCAACGCGCGCAACATTTCCGCTAACACATCGGGCGTCAACGTGCCTTGCGCTTTCCTGACAGCCGCGCCAGCGTCCACCAGCATTTGCGCGTTGGCGCTTTGCTCATCGGCAATCGCGCCCGGCAACGGCACGATCAACGCGCCGACGCCGACAGCGGCAAGCTCGGCGACCGTCAACGCGCCGCCTCGACAAATCACGAAATCAGCGTCGGCATACGCCTGCTCCATCTCCTCGATGAACGGCACGCATTCGGCTTCAACACCCTGTTGCGCATACGCGGCGCGCAACGCTTCAATGTGGCGCGCACCTGCCTGATGTACAACGCGAGGCCGCTGCTCGCGCGGCAACTGAGCCAGCGCTGCCGGCACACAAACATTCAACGCTTGCGCGCCCAAACTGCCGCCGACCACCAGCAAACGCAACGCTCCTTGTCTGCCGGCGAAACGTTCCGCCGGCGGCAACTGTTGCGCCATGTCGTCGCGCACCGGATTGCCGATGTATTCGACGTCTTTTTTTTGTCCGGCGCCGAACACGCCGGGAAAACCGACCAAAATCCGGTCAGCGCCGTAACGAAGCACGCGGTTCGCCAACCCCGCTCTCGCGTTCGCTTCATGAATCACCAGCGGCAAGCCGCTCGCCACGGCAGTGAAGGCGCCGGGGAACGAAGCGAAGCCGCCGAAACCGATCACCACATCGGGTTGCCGTTGCCGCAGAATCGTTCGACTCTGAAAACACGCCATCGCCAACGCCCACGGCCCCAACAACATCACCTTCCATCCTTTGCCGCGCACACCGCGAAACGATACGCTCTCGAAGTCGATCCCTTCCTGCGACACCAGCGTTGCTTCCATGCCCTCACGAGTGCCGAGCCAAAACACGTTCCAGCCGTGCGCCAGCAAACGCCGCGCTACCGCAACGCCGGGAAAAACATGGCCGCCGGTGCCGCCGGTCGTAATCATGACCGTGCCTTTATGGTTTGAGCCAACGATTTTTTCATTCTCGCTCATACGTTGAGTCCGTTCAAAAGCCGGCGATTTTCATAGTCGATGCGCAACAGTACCGCCATCGCCACACAACAAACGACGATACCGCTGCCGCCGAACGACAACAGCGGCAGCGTCAATCCTTTGGTCGGCAACACGCCCATGTTGACGCCCATGTTGATGAATGCCTGAACGCCGAACCAGATGCCGATTCCCTGCGCCGTCAGCGCCGAAAACGGTTGTTGCAAACGCGCCGCCTGTCGCCCGATCATCCAGGCGCGGAACAACAACCACATGAACAATAAAATCACCAGCAGTACGCCGACGAAGCCCAATTCCTCGGCGATCACCGCCAACAGAAAATCGGTGTGCGCTTCCGGCAGGTACAACAATTTTTCAACGCTGTCGCCAAGGCCCACTCCGAAAAATTCACCGCGTCCGAACGCCATCAACGAATGCGTCAACTGATAGCCCTTGCCGAGCGGGTCTTCCCACGGTTTCAGAAACGTCGTCAATCGTTCCAACCGGTACGGCGCCGCCACCAAAATTCCGCCCAGCGCAAACGGCAGCAACACCAGCAAACCGGCAATGATGCGGCCGTCGAGCCCGCCGATGAACAACACGCCGAAGCCGATGGCCACGATCACCACGAACGCGCCGAAGTCCGGTTCCAGCAACAGAAAAGTGCCCACCAATACCACCGCCGTAAACAGCGGCAGAAAACCTCGCGCCAGCGTTTTGCCCATCGGCTGATGCGCCGGCAGAAATTCCGCCTTGCGCACCGCGTAACTGGCCGCGTAAAAAACGACCGCCAGCTTCATCAGCTCGGACGGCTGCACGTTGGTGAAATACAGCGACAACCAGCGGCGCGAACCGTTCACCGATTTGCCGATGCCGGGAATCAACACCAGCACCAACAACAAAAGACAACACACGAAGAGCAACGGTGCCAGTTTCTGCCAAGTCGTCATCGGCAACTGAAACGCTACCGCCGCGCACATCAACGCTATCGCCGTGAACAACGCATGCCGCGCCAAAAAATACCACGGGTGGTAGCCGGTAAAACTTCCGGCTTCGGCCATTGCGATCGATGACGAATACACCATCACCAATCCGATCGCCAGCAAGATCAACACCGTCCACAACAACGACGCATCGTAAGCCGCCATCGTTCGACGGCCTCTCTTCCTGATCGTCTCGGCGCCCAAGCCGCCGAAGAGACGCTCGAACGAAGTGTGCGCCTGAGTCATGCCGCGTTCCCCATCTTTCGCACTGCCTCGGCGAATGCCAAACCGCGCGCCGCATAATCGTTGAACTGATCGAAACTGGCGCAGGCCGGCGATAACAACACCGTATCACCCGCTTGCGCCAACGCCCGCGCTCGCGCCACCGCTGCGTCCAGAGTGCCGCAATGTTCAAATACCGCGCCGCTTTCTGTCAAAGCTGTTTCAATCTGCGGCGCGTCGCGGCCAATCAATAACACGGCTCGACAATAGCGCGCCGCCGTGGCTGCCAGCGGCGCAAAGTTCTGCCCTTTGCCGTCACCGCCGGCGATCAACACCACGGGAGAAGCCATGCCGTCGAGCGCGGCCTGCGTTGCCGTCACCGTCGTC
>JAITBX010000002.1 GCA_031283405.1 Burkholderiales bacterium
CGACAGACTACGGTCGCGGTCATCCCAACTACGGGCAACCCATCACGCACTGGATGCCCATCCCAAAACCGCCGGAGCCGGAAACAACAAACGCAGTGTAGCTCAGATATTGGCAGAGCGTTGGGCTTCTAACCCAAAGGTCACAGGTTCAAATCCTGTCACTGCAACCAATTTTAATCGCAAAGAGAAAGCAATGAATAAAGAAATTATCATCTTAAACACCACCGAAAGCCTTTTTGAAAGCGTCGCATCGGATGTTGTAACGTTCGCCTTTCTGGCGCTTTGTATCTGGTTCAGCTATGAAATGGGCGGCGGCTGGTGGACGTTTTTTACATGCACGATGTTTCTTATCTCGGTGTCGTCAAAACTCTTTTTGCACAAGCCACAGCAGACAAAACTCAAATCGAAAAAAGAAGCCATCGCGTGGGCGAACTCGCTGCCGGATGACGCGCCATAAAATGCCCCTTCGTTTTCTCACCATCGCCAAATTCTGCGCCGAATCCGGCTACACGGAGGATGCCGCGCGCACCAAAATGCGCGACGGCGTGTGGGCAGAGGGTGCGGTTTGGCGTAAAGCGCCCGATGGTAGAATACTGATCGACGTGGAGGGATACGAGACATGGGCACAGAGCGGAAGCACGACGGCGTTCGCGCCGCTTCGGAAACAACCATCGAGATCGACTTCTACTACGCGGGCGCCCGCTGCCGCGAGCGTCTTAAAATTGTCCCCACGCCCGCTAACCTGAAACGCGCGGCGCAACACCGCGCCGCGATCCTCGCCGCCATTGAGAGCGGAACATTCGACTACCCGACCACCTTTCCGAACAGCAAACACGCCGCCCAATTCGCGTGGCAGCAAGACGACGTGCTGACCGTCACGGCGTGGCTCGAAACGTGGCTGGCAAGAAAAGAGCGCGAACTCAAAGCCTCGACCATCGTCGGGTACACCAAAATCATCAATCGCGCCTTGATCCCCGCGCTGGGAAAAACGCCGCTCGCGTCGCTCACGCGCGGCGCCATCCGCCAGTTTGCCGCCGACTACGACGCCGGCAACAAACGCATCGGCAACATCCTCTCCGTCCTGCGCGCCGCACTCACCGATGCCGCCGAAGAAGAACTGATCGAAACCAACCCGCTCGCCGGCTGGTCGTACCGGAAAAACGAACCGCCCAAAGAGCAAGACGACGTCGATCCGTTCACCGCCGACGAACAAGCCGCCATCTTGGCCAAGCTCGACGGCCAAGTGCGCAACCTGATTCAATTTGCCTTCTGGACAGGGCTGCGCACCTCCGAACTCGTCGCCCTCGACTGGGGCGACATCGACTTCGCGCGCGGCGTCATCCGTGTTCGCCGCGCAAAAACCCAAGCGGCAAAAGCGCCAGAAACCACCAAGACCGTCAGCGGTCGCCGCGAAGTCAAAATCCTCGCCCCAGCGCTCGAAGCGCTCAACGGACAGAAGCCATTTACCTTTTTCAAAGGCGCGGAAGTATTCCAAAACCCGCGCACCGGCGAGCGCTGGATCGGTGACCAGCCCATCAGAGAAAACGCCTGGACACCGGCGCTTCGCCGCGCCGGCATCGCCTACCGCCGCCCCTACCAAACACGCCACACCTACGCCTCCATGCTGCTTTCGGCGGGCGAGAATCCGATGTGGGTCGCCCAGCAAATGGGACACAAGGATTGGGGACTGATACGCAAAATTTACGGACGCTTCATGCCCGACGCGACCCCGGAAGCCGGCAACAAAGCCGTCCAAACCTTCGCCGGACAAAGCAAAAAAACAGTGATAAAAACCGCCTGAAAAAGCTGACCAAAAAGCTGACCATGACACCCAAAACAGCCCAAATAAAAGCCGGCTTTTTGAAAAACGAAGTTTGTAACTTGTTGATTTTATTATAAATTACTGGTGCGAAAGGGGGGACTCGAACCCCCACGGGGGTTACCCGCTGGAACCTAAATCCAGTGCGTCTACCAATTCCGCCACTTTCGCAGCCTCTTTCAGCCGCCACCTCGGCAGCCCGCCTCGGCGAAGTTGATAAGTATATCACCATCCATTTTGGCGTCTGCAGGCCAACCCACCGCTTTCCCGATGACATGATGGTAAAATCCTGCCGATGATCCCTGATTCCTGACCCCCATGCGCACCACCGCCCTTCTCATCAGCCTGATCGGTACACTCTTCTTCGGCGGCGTGGTCGTGCTGTCTTGGGTTGCGCCGTTGCAGATTGAGCGCGCCGCGCGCTCATTGGTTCGCATCGAGATCGAACATCAAGTAGGCGAAAAAATCGACACCTTGTCCAACACGCGAATCGCCGGCTTGGCGCAACGCCTGCTGGAGAAAACCGGCGTTGACCTTGAACAAACGAAGCAGGTTTTGCACGACGAAGCGCCGCGCCGCATCGCCGACGCCATTGCCGATATGCTCGACACCGATTGTGAATGCCGCCAGCGGCTACGCATGTATCTGGAAGCGGGCTACTCCGCGCGCTTGAATTTGCTGACCGAAGCACAAGACAAATTGCGCGTCTGGATCGAATCGGCTTACGCCAAAGTCACCCAAAGTCTGATGCGCGAACTGCGCATCGTATGCTTGTCCAACGCCTGCGCGTTCGCCTTGCTGGGTGTCGTCACCCTTGTGCGACGACGCGCTACATGGCAACTCGCGCTGCCTGCCCTCGTTTTAGTCGGCGCCGTATTCATCACCACCGGCCTGTATCTGTTCAACCAGAATTGGCTGCACACCATCGTGTTCGGCACTTATGTCGGCTGGGCTTATTCTTTCTACCTGGGCGGCGTGGTATTGCTGCTGGCCGACATCGCCTTCAACCGCGCGCGAGTGTGCACCAGCGTTGTGAATACGGTTCTCAATGCGCTCGGATCAGCGACGCTGACGCCGTGTTAGTGCGGGCGGGTTGCGGGTTTGCAGAGACAAGGCAGGCCTTGCCTCTACATAGTCCGCCCTGAACAATTCAAATTCTCCCATGAAGAAAGCTGTCTTTCAGCCTAAAAAAGCCTTGCAAAATTTGCAGGAAATGGTCAAACAACCTTCAATAATCCTGCAAATACAGACGAGGTTTCAATGGTTCCGAAAACGCCGGAAAGAGAGAAAGACCTCATTCACTACCCCTTGCGGGAACACATCAACCTGAAACACCCGTTGGTGAGCTTGGCTGCCCCGGTTTTGATGCCGCCTTGCACCCATCCCAACCTTCCCCCAGCGGGGGAAGGAGCAGGTCGTCATCCTGCGCGAAGTGTCGCAGGACGCAGAATCCATGTCTCCCTTTTCTGGATTCTGCGACTTCGCTCAGAATGACGACAATAAAACAGATAAGTTGTGGAGCGCCGAGGGCGGCGTCCCCTACAAAAGCGGACGGGTTTGAAAGCCGCCCTTACACTCTCCTCCCGCACATAAACGTAGCGGTCGGCACAAAAATTTACGCCACAGGCTTTGATGCCTAAGAGGCAGCACGGCACCCAGCCGCCTGACACCTATAAAGACAAGGCAGACCTTGTCTTTACGTTCACACCGCCGCTTTCAACGCCTGATCGATGTCCGCCAGAATGTCGTCGATGTGTTCGATGCCGATCGACAATCGAATCATTTCCGGTCGCACGCCGGCAGAGAGTTGCTCCTTGGGCGATAGCTGCCGATGCGTCGTTGAGGCCGGATGACACGCCAACGATTTGGCGTCGCCGATGTTGACCAGCCGCACCACGAGTTTCAGCGCGTCGATGAAACGTCCGCCTGCCGCCACGCCGCCCTTGATTCCGAACGATAGCAAGCCGGAGGCGCGCCCGCCGAAATATTTTTTTATCAGCGGTTGATCGGCGTGATTCGCCAGTCCCGCATATTCGACCCATTCGACCGCCGGATGTTTTTGCAAATACTGCGCCACCGCCAGCGCATTCTCGCAAGTCCGATCCATTCGTAACGCCAGCGTCTCGACGCCTTGCAGAATCAAAAAAGCGTTGAACGGCGACAGTGCCGCGCCCATGCTGCGCAACATGACGCAGCGCGTCCGAGCAACATACGCCGCCGCGCCGAACAATTCGGTGAACACCACGCCGTGATAGCTGGCATCCGGCGTGCTGAGTTGCGGAAAACGGTCAACATGTTTTTTCCACGGAAAGCGGCCGCTGTCGATCACCGCGCCGGCGATGGTCGTGCCGTGACCGCCGATGTATTTGGTGAGCGAATGCACAACGATATCGGCGCCATGTTCGATCGGCCGGCACAGCATCGGCGACGACACCGTGTTGTCAACGATCAGCGGCACGCCGACCGCGTGCGCTTCTTTCGCAAACGCGCCAAGATCGACAATATTGCCGAGCGGATTGCCGATACTTTCGCAATACACCGCTTTCGTTTTCGCGTCGGCGAGTTTCGCAACATCCGCCGGTTTGCGATGATCGACGAAACGCACTTCGATGCCGAGTTGCGGCAACGTATGCGCAAACAAATTGTAAGTGCCTCCATAGAGTGTGCTGGTAGCGATGATGTTGTCGCCCGCTTGGGCAATCGTCTGAATCGCGTAAGTGATCGCCGCCATGCCGGAAGCCAGCGCCAGCGCCGCCACGCCGCCTTCGAGCGCCGCCAGACGTTGTTCCAGCACATCGTTGGTCGGATTCATGATTCGCGTGTAGATATTGCCGGGCACCGCCAGATTGAACAAATCGGCGCCATGCTGCGTGTTATCAAACGCATAACTGCTGGTCTGATAAATCGGCACAGCCACCGACTTGGTGGTGGGGTCGGGCTGATAACCGGCGTGAACGACAATAGTTTCGAGTTTCATGAGTGTTCCTTGAATGGCCTGAATTGTTGCATGTTAAATGTTAGAAATGAAAGTGTAAACTGTTCAGGAGTCAGATGTAGGGGCGACCTGTGGTCGCCCGCTCATGAACGGGGATTCATGATTTGAAGATTGACTCCTGATACCCACCACATAATCCAGTTGCTGCCGCGTCGCCGCATCGGTGTCCGGCGGCAAGGGCTGATTCTGCTCCAGCGCCGCCCGCAACGGTTGCGCCAGTTGCTTGCCGATTTCAACGCCGAATTGGTCGAACGGATTGATGCCGTAGAGTACGCCTTCGATAAAGGTTCGATGCTCGTACAACGCCAGCAGCGCGCCCAGTTGCCAAGCGTCGAGCTTCGGCAACATCAGCATCGTCGATGCCACGTTGCCGGGGCAAAAGCGCACATCGTTCGGCGCCTTTCCTTCACTGCCGCGCATCAACGCTTGCGCTTGCGCCAGAGCGTTTGCCGCCAATCCAGAGCGCGACATTTCTCCGGTCAGCGCCGGCACGATGAATTCAACAGTCGCCGTGTGCGTTCCCTGATGCAGCCATTGAAAAAAAGCGTGTTGACTGTCGGTTCCGATGCCGCCCCACACCGCTGTGGTCGTCGGCGTTTCGACAATCTCGCCGTCCCAGCGCACGCGCTTGCCGTTGCTTTCCATCAGGAGTTGTTGCAGATACATCGGCAACAAACGCAGCGCTTCCGCATACGGCGCGATCACCCGCTCGCGCCGTTGCAAAAAACAAGTGTTCCACCAATCGATCAGCGCCAGCGTGACCGGCACATTATCGGTCAACGGCGCTTCGCGGAAATGGCGATCCATCGCCGCCGCACCGTTCAACAACTGTTCAAATATTGGCCAGCCTGATTGAATCGCCAACGTGACGCCCACCGCCGACCACAATGAAAAACGGCCGCCGACCCAATCCCAAAACGGCAGAATCTGCGCTTCCGGCACGCCGAAAGCGTGCGCCGCTTCGCTGTTCGCCGTCACGGCGATGAAGTGACGTTGGCTCTGTTGCGCCACACATTTGTCTTTCAACAACCACGCTTGCGCCGCGCGCGCGTTCGCCAGCGTTTCTTCCGTCGTAAATGTTTTTGAAACAACGACGAACAACGTCGTTGCCGGATCGAGTCCGTGCAAAGCGCGACGCAACGCTTCGGGATCGAGGTTGGCGACGAAGCGCACATCGAAATCATCAGACGCCCACAACGCATCGCACGCCAGGCGCGGGCCGAGCAGCGAGCCGCCGATGCCGATGTGAACGACGGCACGAATGGCTTGCCCGTCTGCGCCGAGATAATGGCCGCTGCGCAGCGCTTCCGTCAACTTGCGCATCGCCGTTTGCGCGGCACGAATATCGGTGATCACGTTGCGGCGTTCCTCGGATTTTCCCACCGTCAACGGCATGTCGTCGCGCTGCCGCAGCGCCGTATGCAATGCCGAGCGATCTTCGGACACATTCAATTTTTCACCGGCGAAGAGCGCCGCGATCCAGCGCCGCAAATCGAGCGCTTCGGCATGAGCGCGTAACGACGTCAGCGTTTCGGTCGTGACATGCTGGCGGGACATATCGACGCGCCAGCCTTCCCAATTCAGCGCCAGCGTTTGCGCGCGCGCTCGATCGGCGGTAAACGCCTTGCGCAAATCGAAAGAGCGAAAGGTTCGCGCCTGCTCTTGCAAGGTTTCAACTGTGTTCATTTTTTTCCAGGCAGCGCCGCGCGTTTTCGCCGAGCTGACGCATCATCACAAAATAAGCATCGACACCCGGCGCAATCTGACTGCCGAGCGGATCAAGGACACTGTATCCGGCAGAAGTTCCTTCGACAATGCTCTTCACCAATCCATCGTTGTACTGCGGCTCGGCAAACACACACGCCACGCCGTTTTGACGAACCTTGTCGCGCAGCGCTTGCAAGCGTTGCGCCGACGGTTTCTGTTCGGGATTCACCGTGATCGCGCCGACGCCGTTCAAGCCGTAGCGCTTTTCAAAATACTGATAGCCGTCGTGAAAAACGATGAACGGCGCGCGCTTCACCGGCGTCAATGTGCTCTCGATTTCCCGATCCAGCGCCGTCAGCCGTTGCCGCAACGCTTGCGCTTTGGCTTCGTAGCGCTTGCTGTTTTCGGCGTCGAGCGCCGACAGCGCGAGCGCAATCGCGTCCACCATATCGCGCGCATTGGCCGGATCGAGCCAGACATGCGGATCAATAGAAGTTTCGCTGTGACCATGATCGTGACCATCGTCTTCCCACACGCCGCCTTCGCGCGCCGGATAGCGCACGCTGACAACATCCATCAACGCCACTTGCCGCGCTTTGTTCACCTTCAACGGCTTTTCGAGAAAACCTTCCAGCGGCGCGCCGATCCAGAAAACAATATCGGCGTTCGCCAGCGCTTGCGCGTCGGACGGGCGCAGCGCGTAATCGTGCGGCGACGCCGCGCCCTTGAGCAACAAGGCCGGCGTCCCGATGCCTTCCATCACGCCAGCGACCAGCGCATGCGCCGGCTCGATGCTAACGACGACTTTCAGCGGCGCGGCCTGCGCGAGCAAGCTCCACGCCGCCGCGATCAAAACTGCCAACGCCGTCATGAAAAAATGTCCGCTCCCGAATTTCATCCGTCCGCTTCCCTTCAACTATTTTGGAATACGCTGATTTATTTCAAGCCGTTCGGGCTGACCTTGAGCAAAATCGAAAGGTCGAAGCCCTTTTCCGCCGTTCCCCTTCGACAAACTCAGGGCGAACGGGTTAGATCAGCGTTTCTCTGGCAACTACTACGAATCCAGCAGATACTATATCATTCCATAATTGCTTTACACTTTCGTCGCCGCTATTTTTCATCATGACCGCTCTTTCGCCCGCAACTCCCTCCGACACGCTGCTGCGCGCGCAAGCGATCACGTTCCGGCGACAAGGATTGACAATCCTCGACGCAGTCGACCTGGCGTTGTCGCGCGAAGAAATCGTCACACTGATCGGCCCCAACGGCGCCGGCAAATCAACCTTGCTGAAAATCGCGTTGGGCTTGCAGAAACCCGACACCGGCGAAGTCTGGCGCGCCCCCGACATTCGCATCGGTTACGTGCCGCAAAAACTCAACATCAATCCGGCGATGCCGTTGACGGTGCGCCGTTTCATCACATTGAGCGCCGCCGCTTCAACGCGCGAAGTCGAAAGCGTACTGGCCGCCACCGGCGTATCGTTCCTGATCGACGCCTCGGTGCATACGCTTTCCGGTGGCGAATGGCAGCGCGTTCTGTTGTCGCGGGCGTTGTTGCACAAACCGGCGCTGCTGTTTCTCGACGAACCGGCGCAAGGGCTCGACGTTTCCGGGCAGAATGCAATCTATGCGCTGATTCGCCGCATCCGCGATACCACCGGTTGCGGTATTTTGCTGGCGTCGCACGATTTGCATCTGGTGATGGCGTCGTCCAACCGCGTGCTCTGTTTGAACCATCACGTCTGCTGCACCGGCCACCCCGAAGAAATCCGTCACGACCCGGCTTACCAATCGCTCTTCGGCGGCATCAACCTTCAACAACTGGCGTTCTACCAACACCATCACGATCACGAACATCCGTTGTGCGAACACGAGCACCACCATTCTCCATCGCGGAGTGCGCATCCATGAACCTGATCGAAACATTGCAAACGCCGTTCGTCTGGCACGCGTTGCTCGGCGGACTGGCGATTGCGCTCGTGACCGGTCCGCTCGGCGTGTTCATCGTCTGGCGGCGAATGGCGTACTTCGGCGACACACTCGCGCATTCGGGGCTGCTCGGCGTTTGCGTCGGTTTTTTGCTCGGTCTGTCGCCGACGCTGGGAGTGCTTATCGTTTGTCTGGCGCTCGCAGCGCTGCTCGCTTTTCTGCAATCGCGCGAACGTCTCGCCGCCGACACCCTGCTCGGCCTGCTCGCCCACACAGCGTTGGCGCTCGGGCTGGTGGCGTTGACTTTTCTCGAAACCCTTCGCTTCGATCTCGCAGCGTTCTTATTCGGCGATCTGCTGGCCATCGACAACCTCGATCTCCTGTGGGTATGGGGCGGAGGCGGCATCGCGCTGGTTGTGCTGATCGCAATCTGGAAACCGTTGCTCGCCGCCACCGTCGATGAAGCGTTGGCGCGCGCCGAAGGCGTGCCGACCGCGCGCATTCAAACGATATTCACACTGCTCGTGGCCACCGTCATTGCCTGCACGATAAAAATCGTCGGCGTATTGCTGATCACCGCGTTGCTCATCATCCCCGCCGCCGCCGCCCAACGGCTGGCGCGTTCGCCCGAACAAATGGCGGTACGGGCCAGCGTTATCGGCATCGTCGCGCTCTTCGGCGGCATGGCTGCATCGCTCATCCTCGACACACCCGCCGCCGCTTCGGTCGTCACCTGCGCAACACTGCTCTTCGCGTTGAGCCGGATCATCCCCACGCGCCGCTGATGGCTGCTGCGCCAATGCCCGCTTCCTGGTTCATCCTCTGCCGCGTCGTCGATCATTATGGCGACGCCGGTGTGTGTTGGCGACTCGCTCGACAACTGGCGAATGAATACGATCTCGATATCACGCTGTTCATCGACGACCTCAATACCTTGCAACGTTTGATCCCGACGCTCGACACAACGCAAAACGAACAACGCATCAACAACGTTACCGTCCGGCGATTGACCGACACGCTACTTCCGCCCGTTTCTTGCGCTTCCTCTTGGGAAACGTTGATTAAACCAGCGAGCGAGATGAAGCGCGAGGCGCCAGAAGCGCAGCAACCGAGACCTATCAAGACGATAGGCGAGGTTGCGAACACCGCGCAACAAAGCGATTCGTTCGCGCAGCCCTTTAATCAGTGTTTCTCTTGGCCTGCCGTCATCGTCGATACCTTCGGCGGTGGCCTGCCCGCTTCGTGGTTGGCGGCGCTGAAGCGCGACTTCCCGCCGCTTGCTACCGAAAAAGAGAAAGAAGAAAAAGCAAGTCCGAAATTACCCGAAGCGCCGCGCTGGATCGTCCTCGAATACCTGTCGGCGGAACCGTGGGTTGAAACCATGCACGGCCTCGCTTCACCGCCGCCGTCGATCAACCTGCCTCGCCACTTCTTTTTTCCCGGCTTTACCGAAGCTACCGGCGGCCTGCTGTACGAAAAAACGTTGCTCGACGAACGCGATGCTTTTTGTTCCCCCGAACATTTCCAAACCGCGCGCCGCGCTTTTCTCGAACGCCTCGGTATCAACACGTTGCCACCCAATGCATTGCTCGTCAGCCTCTTTTGCTACGACACTCCGGCGTTACCGGCGCTCCTCGATGCCTGGGCTGCGTCGCCGACGCCGGTCGTCTGCCTGATCCCGGAAACCGTCGCGCCGGAAACCGTGCAACGTTGGCAGCGTCTCCATAACGCCGAAGCTCTGGCGACGCGCAACATCGCAACGCGCGGCGCTTTGACCTTGCACACTATCCCGTTTCTTCCGCAAGCCGATTTCGACCGCCTTCTGTGGTGCTGCGATCTCAACTTTGTGCGCGGCGAAGATTCCTTCGTGCGTGCGCAATGGGCAGCTCGCCCCTTTGTCTGGCAAGCGTATCAACAAAACGAACAAACGCACCTGATCAAAGTCGATGCCTTCCTGAAACGTTACCTTGCTGCCGCGCCCGATAATCTGAAAACCGCTCTGTCCGATTTCACGCGCGCCTGGAACGACGAACAACAAACAAATCGGATCGTCGATACCTGGCGTCTCCTCACCGGGCAACTGCCGTCGCTTAAAAAACTCGCTCTCGATTGGGCACAACAACAATCAACACAAGACGATCTGGCTCGGCGATTGATTGCTTTTGCGCACCAGTCACGCGAACGTTTCTTTGTGAGGGAATCATAAAGGAGCGACGGCAGCGGCTCAGTTTGGAATGGCGGAATCAAAGCAGGGAAATTTGTGTCCCTTCATCACCAACGCCCTCAGCAGACTTGACAGCATCGCTTCGCCCCATCGGCAAGTTAATCCTCGCGCCGTCCAAAATCTCGGCAACAGTAACGATCTGGATACGACCATACGGTCTTTGAAGAAAATTCGGGTGAATATATTTCCCGGCCGCGAACGCCTCATCGTGCATAGGCTTGGTCGGCCTGGTCATTGTAATCAGAAAGCCAATCTCCGCCCCTTCCCGCTGGCGATCACTATTGAGCGTCGCAACATCCCGTCTGTTGGCTCTGCCGGATTTCACTTGAAATACCGCTTTCCCGTTAGCGTCCTTATCCGTCATGAAGTAAGCAACGCCGTCTATACCACCGTCCGCTCCCTTCTTTTCGTTGATCCGCGCCTGATTGTCAGAATAGGTTAGGACAGCCCACTTCTCGAACTCCTTGCGGGTTTTATCATCCCTGCGATTGGCAAGCGCAACAGCAGATTCCATGTCTCGCGGCGCACCGTCAAGCAGCATGTTTGCTTCTATATCTTTCCATTCTTTCGGGTAGTTGTCCTTGAGCCGCTTAAGAATAAGCGCAATGCTTTGGTACGTGATGTCGATGCCAATCCAGTTACGCCCAAGGCGTTGTGCTACGGCAACCGTGGTTCCGCATCCGCAGTAGGCATCAAGGATGACATCCCCCTTGTTGCTGCTTGCCTCAATAATGCGTTCAAGCAGAGCCTCGGGTTTCTGGGTGGGATAACCAAGTCGTTCTTTTGCTGATGGTGCAATAAATGGAATTTGCCACACATCATTATCTCGAACACCTTTTTCATCAATGGACTTATCGCTGACCAATACAGGTTCTTCTGCCTCCTTGAAACGATGAAGAACCCCTTGCATTTTCCGATCCACAGAACCCGATGTGTAATCTATGTATTGGGGATTAAATGTATAATTACTACTTTTTACGTAGAAAAAAATGGTGTCATGCAGTTGCTAAAATTTTTTTGCTTTGCCTGTCCAGCGACGATAATGCCAGATAATTTCATTTATAAAACTGCCCCCATTCTCGTCAGCACAAAACACACTATCCAATACCAATTTCAGGTAATGGCTAGCTGTAGGATCACAATGAAGATAAAAACTGCCAGTAGGCTTTAGTACGCGATGAATTTCCACAATGCGTAGAGTCATGTGAATCAGGTACGCTAGTAGCGACCCTTCACCTAATACGTTTCGCAGTCCTTTGATTAGCTCTACAGTTTGAACCGTAAGCTTGCCGCTGTTCAGGTGATGAACATCCGTGATGTATTCATAGCCTTTGACAGCTTCGTCACCCCACTCCCATGTGTCTACAAAGGCTTGGGCTTGTGCGCGATCTTCGCTTCCCTGGTTATTGTAAATTTGGAAGTAATTGCGTTTTGAGTTGAATGGCGGGTCTATGTAGCAGAGATTAACGCTTTCTGCCGCGATTTTGTTGCGAAAATATCTAGGGAATCACCGTAATAAAGCCGATTTCGTGTTATATTGTTGAGTTGCCCGTTGCCCGTGCTTTCATGGCGCGCTTTCAATAACTAAAATAACGGCAAAGATTGTACTCCTGATTTCACTCTCTTCCTCGTCCGCTCCCGAACAACCTCTGTTCAGGCCACAGAAATTTTAAGCCTAAGCGCTACCGACAAGCCGGAATGATTGCCAAAACCGCCGTTTTAAGTTATAATATGAAGTTATGCAAGGCGCCCTATCTTGCGGTCTTCGGTCTTTTCCGCACCTTCGGCGTCGGCGTTCTCTTTTCAATCAACTCACGCCGCCGGCTCCAACACTCTGGCGACGATTTGGTCGCCTGACATCAGGCAAGGAATATTGGTTATGGTAATGAAAATCGCACAGGAGCTGCGCTCCGGCAATGTGGTGATGATCGGCAAGGACCCGATGGTGGTGCAGAAAGCCGAGTTCAGCAAATCGGGACGCAATGCGTCGGTCGTCAAGATGAAACTCAAGAACCTCCTCGGCAGCGGCGGCACGGAAACCGTTTACCGCGCCGACGAAAAATTCGACGCCATTCAGCTCGACAAGAAGGAAGCGACGTACTCGTACTTCGCCGATCCAATGTATGTGTTCATGGACGCCGAATTCAATCAGTACGAAGTCGAAGGCGAAAGCATGGGCGACGCCGTGCCTTATCTCGAAGACGGTCTGCAATGCGCGCTGACTTTCTACGAAGGTCGCGCTATTTCGGTCGAATTGCCGACATCGGTGGTGCGCGAAGTGATGTACACCGAACCCGCTGTGCGCGGCGATACGTCGGGTAAGGTGATGAAGCCCGCCAAGATCGCCAGCGGTTTAGAAGTGCCCGTTCCGTTGTTCGTTGAAACCGGCGACAAAATCGAGATCGATACGCGCACCGGCGAATACCGCCGCCGCGTGTAAGCGGTTGTTGCCGGTCATTCACTGTCTGTTTTCGTTCGTTAATGGCCAGCCCGAAAAAAACGTTGCGTTTGCCGTCCGGCAAACGCTCGGTTCGTTCCGAAACGGCGGCGATGCCAAAGCCGCCGCGTTCGCACAAGCCCTGGAGCCAAGCGTTGGCGAAGAAACGCTCGCCGCGTATTGTTGCCGAGACGACGAGTGCCAAAGATTCGCCGCCGCGCTCCCGCGCTTTCTCCGATTCGTCTTATACCGAAAAGCGCGCCGAAGAACGCAAGAGCGTTGCGTCTCCGGACCGGCGCGCGCCGCCGCGTTGGCGCTCTTCGGGGAAAGACAATTCGCCGGAGTTCCGCGCATCCCAGCAGCGGCGAAGCAGCGGCGGCGAACGTTTCGGCACGGATTCGCGTAACACTACTTCGCGCGACACGACTTTTCGTGACGCAACCTCGCGCGGCGCTTCTTCGCGCAGATCGTCGGGCGTTCTTCGTGAAGAGCGCCCGATCAAAAATACGCCGCGTGATGAAAAAACATGGCGTGGCCGTTCGGAAAGCGATCGATCGGAAAACAACCGATTGGAAAACCGCCCGCGCTACGAAGGAAAAGTTTCGCGACACCGAGAGGATGTAAAAACAGAGAACACCGGCGTCGGAAGAGCTAAAACGTTTACGAAAAAAACTTCTTCATCGTCGCCTCCGGAAGGCGTGCGCGTTTCCAAATTGCTGGCCAGCCGTGGTCTTTGTTCGCGCCGCGAAGCCGATGAATATATCGAGCGCGGCTGGGTGCGCGTCAACGGTCAACGTGTCGCGCTCGGTGCGCGCGCGCAGCCCGACGACGACATCACGTTGTTGCCGCAGGCAAAAAAACAGCAGGCGCACCGCGTCACGATTTTGTTGCACAAACCGATCGGTTATGTTTCGGGGCAACCGGAACCGGGCTACAAGCCTGCCATCACGCTGATCACGCCGGAAAATCAATGGCAACAAGAAGGCGATCCGTCTTTCAGCGCCTTGCATCTGCGCCATCTTGTACCGGCGGGGCGGCTCGACATTGATTCGACCGGACTTTTGATCCTGACTCAGGATGGTCGCGTGGCGCGCAACCTGATCGGCGAAACATCGTCGATCGACAAAGAATATCTGGTGCGCGTCGAAGGCGCTTTGAGCGACGCAAATCTGGCGCTGCTTCGTCACGGATTGAGTCTCGATGGCGAAGCGCTGAAACCGGCGCGGGTGGAATGGATCAACGACGATCAGTTGCGCTTCGTTTTGCGCGAAGGGAAAAAACGCCAGATTCGTCGCATGTGCGAAGCGGTCGGCCTGACGGTCACCGGCCTCAAGCGAGTACGGATTGGTCAGGTGCGTTTGGGCGATCTGCCGCTCGGCCAATGGCGCTATTTACGCGACGGCGAGTCGTTCGACAGCTTTGAGCGTTAGCGCAACGCCATCATTTTCATACCCCTCCTCCCGCTCTTCGCGAGAAAAAAAGATTAAATAGTTTCGAGGATTGCTACGATCATCATCGCGCTTTGAACGCGATACCCGAAACATCATTTTCGTTTTAAGATGGCACTGATCTGCCCTTGTTTGAATCCTTCTCTTTGAAAGTTTTACTTTGATGATGTCAACACCTTCTTCCTTCGCCGACTTGGGTTTATCGCCGGAATTGCTGGCAGCGCTGTCCGATCTCGGTTTTGAAACGCCCTCGCCGATTCAGTCGGCCTGTATTCCGCACTTTCTCGCCGGCAACGATCTGCTGGGCCAAGCACAAACCGGTACCGGCAAAACCGCCGCTTTCGCGTTGCCGATTCTGCAACGCATCGATATCAGAAAACGTCTGCCGCAAGCGTTGATTCTGGCGCCAACGCGCGAGCTTGCGATTCAGGTGGCCGAAGCTTGCCAGAGTTACGCCCGCCACCTGCCGGGATTTCACGTCGCGCCGATTTACGGTGGGCAAAACATGGGGCTGCAACTCAAGCAGTTGGGGCGCGGCGTTCACGTCGTTATCGGTACGCCGGGGCGGGTGATGGATCACATCGAGCGCAAAAGCCTCGACCTCTCGCATCTGACGACGCTGGTGCTCGACGAAGCCGATGAAATGTTGCGCATGGGTTTCATCGAAGACGTTGAATGGATTCTGCAACACGTTCCGGCAACGCGCCAGACAGCGCTGTTCTCGGCGACGATGCCAGAGCCGATTCGCCGCGTCGCGCAACGCTATCTGCGCGACCCGCAGGAAGTCCGAATCAAATCGACCACCGCCACCGTCACTGCGATTCGTCAGCGCTATTGGCAAGTCAGCGGCCTGCACAAGCTCGACGCCTTGACCCGCATTCTCGAAGTCGAAGACGATCTCGACGCCGCCATTATTTTCGTGCGCACCAAAACAGCAACGGTGGAACTTGCCGAAAAACTCGAAGCGCGCGGCTACGGCGCTTGCGCGTTGAACGGCGACATGAATCAAGTGTTGCGCGAACGCACCATCGACCAACTGAAAAACGGCGGCATCGACATCGTGGTTGCCACCGACGTTGCCGCGCGCGGCATCGACGTGCCGCGCATCAGCCACGTCATCAATTACGACATTCCCAACGACACCGAAGCCTACGTTCACCGGATCGGTCGCACCGGTCGCGCCGGCCGACAAGGCAACGCCATTCTGTTCGTCGCGCCGCGGGAAATTCGCACCCTGCGCGCCATCGAGCGCGCGACTCGTCAGCCGATCGAACCGCTGGTGTTGCCGTCGAAGCAAGCCGTTGCCGACCGCCGCGTCGCGCAATTCAAAGAGCAGATCATGCAAGTGATCGAAAGCGAAGAACTCGATTTCTTTGCCGAAGTCGTCGATGAACTCGCGGAAGAATCCGCCGACACCGATGTCCGCGAAATTGCCGCTGCGCTCGCCTATCTCGTTCAACAAGAACGACCGCTGCGCGCCGACGGCTTGAGCGATGCTTTGCCGCGTGAGAACAAAAATTCACGCAGCCGCGATGATGAACGCAGCTACCGCGACGACCAACGCGGCGCGCCTCTGCAACCTTATCGCGCCGACGCCGGTCGCGCACACGGCGTCACCCCCGGCGACATCGTCGGCGCGCTGACCAACGAAGCCGGTTTGAGTAATCGTTCCATTGGTCGAATCACCCTTTTCGACGATTACAGCATCGTTGAACTGCCGAATGATCTGTCAAAAGAAACACTCAACGCGCTGAGCTTTCTCCGTGTGCGGCAACGCCCGCTGAAACTAGCGCCGATGCGAAACGAGCGTCAAGGCAAGCGCGAGCGTGACAACACCGGCGCCGGCAGCGAAACAAAGAAACCGCGAAAAGGGAAAACATAAGTTGTGGATGAGCGCAACAAACCCCGTCGACGTCGCCGATGTCGAAGTTGTCACAAGAGGGTGGGCACGTCGCTTCGCGCCTTTGCCCTCCTACGACTCTGACTCTGACTCTGATTCCTATTCCTGATTCTTGTTTCTCGCCTCCGCCGCTTCCGCATCTTCTCTCGAATATTTCCACTTGTTGTGAATCCACAACCAATCTGACGGGCTGGCGCGAATTTCCCGCTCGAGAACCGCTGCGTAGCGATCGATCAACACGGTATCGCTTTCGTTTTCATAGGGCGGCTCGCCGATTCGTTCGAGCCGTATCGTGTAATACCCTCGCCGAATGCGGTGCATCACCACGAAGAATACCGGTGCTTTCAGCATCTTGGCGAGTTTGTCGGTGCCGACAAAAAACGTCGTTTCCTGATTCAAAAAATGCGCCCAATGTTTGTTGGCGCTTCGCAACGGCGTTTGATCGGCGACCAGCGCGTAAGCGTTGAGCTCATTGCGGCGCTTGATGACTTCCTTGCTGAACGTTTTGTGCGGAATCATCGTGCCGCCGAAGCGGGTGCGCGTGTTGCGCAGAAAACGATCGGCGCCTTCGTTGCGCTGCGGCTTGTAAACCGCCGCCGTCGGTATCGGCAACCAAAGCCCCGCCGCCAGAATCGTCCATTCCCAGTTGCAGAAATGCGCCGCCATCAGAAATACCGATTGCCCGCGATCGGCACAGGCTTTGATGTCTTCGACGTTTTCGATAGTGATCCGCGCCCGCAGCTTTTCGGCGTCGGCGCGAATTCCCCACAAAGCCTCCGCCAGCACCCTGCCCAGATTGCGATAATGGTTACGCAAAATGCGCGCGCGTTCCTGCTCGCTTTTTTCGGGGAACGATTGCGCGATATTTTTCGCCGCCAGTTTACGCCGCCAGCGAACGATATAAAATGTCAGGACGAACACCATATCGCCGATGCCGTAAAGCACCGGCAACGGCAACCAAGACAACCCTTTCAACAATCCAAGTATCATTGCGTTCCGCTCAGAAAAATTCTCGCTTCCTTCAACAATGAATCATACAGGCAACGACCCATTTTCCGAAATCGCCCAGCCGCCGCAACCGCTGCCGGTCGAGATAACCGGCGCTTCGGTTGGTCTTTCGCTGTGGCAGGCAACGCTCGCGCAGCCCGAAGCGGTGCCTTGGGTGACCTGGCTGTCGCCCGAAGAAAAGCAGCGCATCGAGCGCATGGCGCGACCGGTGTTGCGGCATCGCGCCGTCGCCGTTCGCGCCTTGTTGCGCGGATTGTTGGCGCGGGAATTGAAGGTTTCACCGGCGTCGCTGCGTTTCCAATCCGACGCGCATGGCCGTCCGCATCTGGCGACGCCGTTCGCAAACAGCGCCATCCGCGACTTCAATCTTTCGCATTCCGCCGATGGATTGTTGATCGGCCTTCTGCACCACACCGCGCCGCCCTCGTGGCAACGCATCGGCGTCGATCTCGAATCGTTGCAAAGCCCACGCAACACCGCGCCTCTGGCAGAGCGCGTTTTGAGCGCGCGCGAGCAACGCACTTTGGAAGGACTGAACGGCGAAGAACATCGGCACCGTTTTCTTCATTATTGGGTGCTCAAAGAAGCCTTCGCCAAAGCCGTCGGCGCCGGTTTTTCACTGGGGTTTGACGCGATGGATTTTGAAATAAATTTCGATGCCGCCGCAACCGCTCCGCGCATCCGCGCCTTGCCGGAACCGCACCGCGCCGAAGATTGGATGCTGCGCTTCCTTCCCGTCGATCCGTTTTTTGCGGGAGCGATGGCGGTGAAGGTTTCAGGAATCAGGGATTAGGTATCAGGGCGTAGGGGCGACCTGTGGTCGCCCGTGCGGAGGGGCGGCATTTTGCCGCTAGTGTGTGTCGTTGGGTACGGCGCGCCGTGCCCCTACGTTCCTCTCTCCCCTTGCACAAAGGGAGAGGGGGGTTTATACAGGCGCTTCGCCTTCGCTGTGAATGAGCCAGACGCCGATCAACACCGATGCAATCCCCGCGATTTTGAGCAGAGTAATCGGTTCGGCGAAGCACGGCAAAACGGCGGTGGCGATGCCGACCAAAACATAGCTGAGACTGAGCAAGGGATAAGCGCGACTGAGCGGCAGCGCATGCAGCACTTTCAACCAGCACAAGAGCGACAGCGCGTAAAAAACAATTCCGATCACGATGCTCAACAGCGCCAGCGGATCGACGTGTTGAATCGATAGCTCTGTTGCCGAAAGAAACGTCGCCACCGGCGGCAGTTGCGCCATGCCCCATTTCATCAACAGTTGCGCCGCCGACACCAGCGCCACGCTAACCAAAGCCCAGCCCGTCCCCCTCATAAACTGATCCCCAACAGGGCGACGCCGAGCACGATGCAGGCGATGCCGGCAAGGTGACGACACGACAAAGTTTCATGAAAGAAATAACGCGCGGCCAGCGCCATCAGCACGAAGTTGAAACTGAGCATCGGGTACGCCACGCCCACCGGCAATAACTGCAAGGCCCACAACCAGAGTAACAGCGCAATGCCCAGCGTCGCTACGGCCAGCGTCAGCCACGCCAGCGTTTTTTTCTTTCTCGTGACGGCGGGCGTTGCCGACTTCCAGCATTCGACCGCCTGCTTCTGGCACAACTGGCCGCAGCAAGTCAGCACGCACACCAAGAGAACGAGCAGAAAACTCATGGGGTTTGCCGATAATAAAGAAGGATCAAACGCTCTTCCGCCGCGCTGCTTTTTGCTGTGCCGTTTTCTGCTGTGCTGTTTCCTGTTGTGCCGCTCGCTGCGGTCAACATCTCGTCCGGCTTCGGCAAGGCTTCCGGTTTGCCGTCGAGCAGCAGCAGCGACACGTTGCCGTGCCGACGCGCTTCTTCCAGCCAATCGGGAAATTGCTCTGCCGACACGAAACGCTTGGCGCTGTCGGCGTAGCTCAAGCCGTATTCCAGTTCGCCCTTCTTGTCGAAGAGCGTGATGTCGCTGCGTTTCATTTTCCACGCCAGCCCGGCGGCGATGCCGACATTGTTGCTCAGAATGGCGCGGCTGTCTGACAGTTCGGCGCGGATGGTGTTGATGAAATCTTGCGGCTGTTTGGCGGCGACGGTTTTCTGCGGCAAGATATGACCCGCCGTCAACCCAAGCAACAACGGACACAAAGCCGCCAGCCACCAACGCCGCGCGCTTTTATTTTTATCACGATGCGCCGCCCACCAGCCGATGAACGACCAGAACAGAAAAGCCGTCAGCGCCAGCGCGATTTTGAAATGTTCGTCCGGCTCGTACAATGGCTTCACCGTCAGCACCGCGCTAATGAAAACGACGATGAGCAACACGCCGACGATGCCGTTGATTCTGCCGTTGACCGTCAACATTCGCCAGCGCTCGCGGTCGATTGCTTCAATGGCGACATGCGCCATCAGCAATGCCAGCGGCGCAAAACACGGCAGGATGTAGGTCGGCAATTTTCCCTTGGCGATGCTGAAAAAGAGAAATGGCATCACCGCCCAGCACAAGAGGTACAGCAGCTCCGGCTGCGCGCGGCGGCGCTGCCAGCCTTGCATCAGCGCCGGCGGCAGCAACCCCAGCCAGGGCAGCGTTCCGGCAACCAGAATCGGCAGATAGAACCAGAACGGTCTTTTGTGTTGCGCGTTGTCGGCGGCAAAACGCTGGATGTGTTCCACCCAGAAAAAATAGTTCCAGTAATCAGGCTCTTTCCATGCGATTGCCAGCGCCCAGGGCGCGCTGATCAGTGCGGCGGCGGCGGCCATCACCAACCCATAAATGAACAATTCCTTGATCCGCCGCTGCCAGAGCATGTAGGACGCGACGGCAATGACGGGAATGACCAGCGCCAGAAAACCCTTGGTCATGAAGGCCATGCCGCAAGCAAAGCCAGCCAGGATCGCTGCAATGATTTTTTGCCGCGCCGATGGCGCGCCAATCAGCGCATGGCATCCCGCCATCACGGCGGTCAGCCACAGCGCCAACATTGCATCGAGCGTGCTGTAGGTTCCGATGGCGTAAACCAGAAAACTCGACAGATAAATGATGGCAGCCGACCAGGCTTTGCGGCGGTCCTGCCACAAGCGCAGCGCCAGCCATAAGATCAGCGCCGCGCTCAACGCGGTGCATATGGCAGGCGCCAGACGAACCGCAAAGTTGTTTTCACCGAACAGCCACAGGCTGATATTGTTCAACCAATATCCGGCGACCGGTTTTTCGAAATAACGCAGGCCGAGAAACTGCGGCACGATCCAGTCGCCGCGCGCCAGCATTTCACGGCTGATTTCGGCGTAGCGGGTTTCATCGGGTTGCCACAGCAGGCGGCCATTCAACGGCAACAGATAAAAGATACCGAAAAAAATAAACAACGCCGCTGCTTTCAGCGATTTCGATGCGGTCATGTGGCCGCTCCAGTTTTCGTCTGTGCCGGCTGTTGACAACCCAGCCAGCCTTCTCTGCCGGGGAAAGGCGCGCGTTCGATGCGGCCCGCAGGCAAGGCGCCAATGTCATCAGGCAATAATTCGCCCAATGGACAGAAATACAGATTTTCCATTGCCGCTCGTTTCAGCAAATCCTCAAAAGCCGCCGCTTGTGAAATGCCTTCGACTTCGGCATGAATGGTATAAACCGGCGTGCCGCGATCCTGCTTCAGTGCCGCCAGTACATAATCGTTGAAACCAGCGGAATCAACGGCATTGCCGACCGCTTCATCATAGGTTGGCTGCGTCACCGGAATCTGCACGGTTCCGAATGTGGCGTCTTCTAATTGCGGACGGAAGAGCGTTGTTCCCCGGCAATCGCTGTTGTAGCGAAAACCGAAACGTTCCTTGTAAGCGATGATTCGGGTATCGGCGCGCCAGCCGGGCGCGGCGGTGCAATCTATTTTGCGCCCCGTTATTTTCGCCAGTGCATCGAGGCCACGTTGAATTTCCTGCACGATTCGTTTTTCGGGCCAGTTACCCACATGCGTCTGCCAACTGTGATGATCCCAGGCATGCAAACCGATTTCGTGATCGGTCTCAGCCGCTTGCCGGATAATGCCCGCGCAAGCCTCGCCGATGTGAACTCCCGGCCAGGCCGTACCGGCCAGCAGAATGTCCCAGCCGTAAAGCGAAGCGGCGTTGGAGCGCAGCATTTTCCACAGAAAACGGGGCTTCAGCAGACGCCACAGATGGCGTCCCATGTTGTCGGGACCGACGCTGAAAAAGAAGGTGGCGCGCACTTGATGGCGCGCCAGCAGCGATAGCAACCGCGACACGCCTTCACGGGTGCCGCGCAGCGTATCGACATCGATCCGCAGGCCGACTTTTTTCACTGACGCATTTCCATCACTTGGTTCAAAACCTGTTTAATCGGGCCGTGCTCAATCGGCGTCGCGATTTTTCAGACTTGATTCCAGTTCTCGCAAGAAGAAATCCAGCGTATTCGCCACCGTCTGCCGCATCGGAACCGCCGGTTGCCAGCCGAGCAGGCGTTTGGCGTTGCGAATGCTGGGGCGGCGGTGCGTCACATCCTGATAACCCTTGCCGTAATAATGGCCGCTTTCGGTCATTTTGAAACCGGCGAACGGCGGGAAGTGGCCGCGCAGCGGATGCGCTTCAAAACACGCCAGCAACAACTCGGCCAGCTCCTTGATGCTGGCTTCGTTGTCGGGGTTACCGATGTTGATGATCTGGCCGTCGCATTTGCCGCCCTGGTTTTCGACGATGCGAAACAGCGCGTCGATGCCGTCCTTGATGTCGGTGAAACAACGTTTTTGCGCGCCGCCATCGACCAACTGAATCGGCGAGCCTTCCACCAGATTCAGAATCAGTTGCGTGATCGCCCTTGAGCTGCCGATGCGCGCCGCGTCGAGTGAATCAAGTCGCGGTCCCATCCAATTGAACGGGCGGAACAGTGTGAATTTCAAGCCTTCCTTGACGCCGTAGGCCCAGATGATGCGGTCGAGCAACTGCTTGGACACCGAATAAATCCAGCGTTGTTTGTTGACCGGCCCGACGATCAGGCGCGAAGTGTCTTCGTCGAACTCCTTGTCATCGCACATCCCATACACTTCGGACGTTGATGGGAAAATGATGCGTTTTTTGTATTTGACGCAATCGCGTACAATTTTCAGGTTTTCCTCGAAATCGAGTTCAAATACCCGCAGCGGGTTGCGTGTGTATTCGATCGGCGTTGCAATGGCCACCAGCGGCAGCACCACGTCGCATTTTTTGATGTGGTACTCGATCCACTCCGAGTGAATGCTGATGTCGCCCTCGACGAAATGAAAATGTGGAATGTCCAAAAAACGGGCGATGGCATCCGAACTGATGTCCAGTCCATAGACTTCATAATTTTCCTGCAACAGCCGCTCGGTCAAATGGTTGCCGATGAAACCGTTCACCCCCAGAATCAGCACCCGCGTGCGCCGCTGCGGGCGCGTCGGTATCGCTTCGCCCAAACGGCTGTTGACTACCAATCCCAGTTCTTCGGCCAGCCGCTCGCCTTGCGAATAAAGGCCCATTTCGGTTTGACCAGCAATGACTTGCAACGCGCCTTGACCGCAAGCGACGGTCAATGGATTGACCGACAGCACGGTTCCCGGCGGTTTCCCATGAGGGTCAGCCACTGCTTGCGCATTCCAGACGATGAATTTTTTGTTGCCGTTGAACGAGAATGCACCCGGATAAGGTTCGGTAACTGCCCGCACCAGGTTATGAATCTGCTGCGCTGGCTGCCGCCAGTCGATCTTGCCGTCGGCGGGCGTGCGGCGGCCAAAGATCGTGGCTTTGCTCGAATCCTGTGGCGTCAGCGTGACCGTTCCGCGCGCGATTTTCGGCAGCAGATCGCCCAGCAATTCGCCCGCCGCAGCGTTCAGTTTTTTATGCAGCGTCAGCGCTGTATCGTTGCCGGCGATGGCGACGCGTTGCTGTCCGGCGATGTCGCCGGCATCCGCTTTTGCCACCATCTTGTGCAGCGTCACGCCGGTTTCTTTTTCGCCATGAACCAGAACCCAGTTCGCCGGCGCGCGTCCGCGATACAGCGGCAACAGCGACCCGTGCAGGTTATAGCCGCCTTGCGACGCGAGCTTCAAAATGGCATCGCCGATCAAATCGCGGTAGTAAAAAGAAAACAAAATATCCGGCTGCATCGCGCGAATGCGCTCGACCCACAGCGGATGGTTGACATCCTCCGGCGCAAATACCTGCAGATTAAGCTCGGCGCACAGGCGCGCCACCGAAGCGAAGAAGCGGTTCTCCTGCGGGTTATCGACATGAGTGAACACCGCTTCGATTTCATAGCCCGCCGCCAGTAATGCCTTGATGCCGGTACACCCGATATTGTGATAAGCAAATACTACCGTTTTCATGCCTGATCCTTATGATTGTTGGAGAAACGCTGTTGACCAATGATTTTGTGAATAAAATAGCGCGGACGGGCGCGCACGTCCTGATAAATTCGACCGATGTACTCGCCCAGCAAACCCATGCCGACAAACTGCGCGCCGATAAAAATGAACAACAGGGAAAACAGCATAAAAACGCCCTCCGCACCCCACCCCGCGCCCAGCAAGAAACGCAGCACGATCAACAGCAGCGCCAGCACGAACCCGCCGGCTGCCAGCAGGCTGCCGAAAATGCTGAGGATGCGCAGCGGCGTCGTCGTCAGACAGGTTATCAGGTCGTACATCAGATTGATGAGTTGCATCAATCCGTATTTGGAAGTCCCGAATTTGCGCTCATTGTGCTGCACCGGCACTTCGATCACGCGGCGGGCAAACATGTTGGCGAGAATCGGGATGAACGTACTGCGCTCGCGGCAAGACAGCATGGCCTCGACGATGGGGCGGCGGTAAGCGCGCAACATGCAGCCGTAGTCGCTCATGACCCGCCCTGTCGTTTTGCGGATCACCAGATTGATGAGTTTGGAGGCTGTTTTACGAAACAACGAATCCTGCCGGTTCATTCGAATGGTGCCCACCACATCGTAGCCCTGCTCCGCCGCCTTGACCAGATTCGGAATTTCCTCGGGCGGGTTTTGCAGGTCGGCGTCGAGCGTCACGATCAAATCGCCGTTCGCCGATTTGAATCCGGCCATGATCGCCGAATGCTGACCGTAGTTGCGGTTGAGCAAAATCGCCACCACATGACTGCCGGCGGCTTCTGCCGCTGCCGTGATGAGGGTTGCCGAAGCGTCGCTGCTGCCGTCGTCAACCAGAATGATTTCGTAATCCTGTGTGAGCTTGGCGCACGCGGCTTGCGTGCGTTCGAGCAGTGCAGGCAAACTGTCTTCTTCGTTGAAGACCGGAATGACCACCGACACGGTTTCAATGGGGCCGAATTCAGACACGCTGTTGCTCCAGAATATCCTTCATTGCCGAGACCACGCGCTCGACATCGCTGTCCTGCATGTCGGGAAACAGCGGCAGCGAACAGATGCGCTCGGAGTTCCACTCGCTGTTCGGCAACGACAATTGAGGATAACGTTCGCGGTAATATTTCTGTGTGTGCGCCGCCCGAAAATGCAGGCCGGTGCCGATGCCACGTTCTTTCAATTCGCTCATCAGCACATCGCGCGTCAACCCGCGGCAATCGCGCGGATCGGTGCGGACGATAAAAAGGTGCCACGCATGCTGATGCGGATACGCCGGTAATTGCAACGGTTTGAACGGCAAACCGCGCAACTGTTCCAGATAAAGCGCCGCCAATTCGGCGCGGCGCGCGTTGAGTTCCGGCAAGCGCCGCAACTGCGCCAGCGCCAGCGCTGCCTGCATATCGGTCAGGTTGTATTTGAAGCCCGGCACAATCACTTCCGCCTGCGGTTTGCGGCCCTGTTGCTCGCGGTCGAAAGCGTCGAGGCCCAGGCCGTGAAACTTCAGGCAGCGGATGCGGTCGGCCAGCGCGTCATCGCCGGTGACGATCAAACCGCCTTCGGCGCAGGTCATGTTCTTGATCGCGTGAAACGAAAAAATGGCCGTGCCGCTGCTGCCCACCCAGCGATTCTTGTAACGCGCGCCAACGGCGTGCGCCGCGTCTTCAATCACCGGAATGTTGTGTTCTTTAGCCACCGCCGCGATCGCGTCGATGTCCAGCGGCGCGCCAGCGTAATGCACCGGCACGATGGCCTTGGTGCGCGGCGTGATGGCGGCGCGAACCGCGTCGGCGCTGACCATCAACGTGCCGGGATCGACATCGACCATCATCGGCTCCGCGCCCAACAACACAATCATGTTCAGCGTGGACACCCAGGTTTGCGACGGCGTGATGACTTCGTCGCCCGGGCCGATGCCCAGCGCCATCAGCGCCACGTGCATGCCGCCGGTGGCCGAACTGACCGTGATGGCGTGGCGGCAGCCCAGCATCTCGCAAAACGCCGCCTCCAGCGCCTGGCACTGCGGGCCGGTCGTGATCCAGCCGGAAGTCAAAACGCCGGTGACGGCGGCAACCTCGGCCGCGCCGATGGCGGGTTGTGAAAAAGGGAGAAAAGGTTTCATGACAGAGAACATCCTCGAATCTCGCCATTCTAACAGGCGCGGCGTTGATTGCAGGTTATGGATGGGGATGCAGGGGTCTAGTTTCCCCCTCTCCAGCGGGAGAGAGGGGGAGCGCGAAACGCAAGGTTGCAGGCGATGTTGAAAGAGCGTCGCACAGCGGAGCCTTTGTTCGCTCAACGCTAACGTCAACATCCGATCCCTGATACCTATTCCTCGATCACCCGAATCGTCGCGAAGAAGTATTTGTCGCCGCGCAATATCTGCAAGGTGACCGGCGCTTTTTTGTCGAGTTTGCCGAGAACGCCGTTGAGTTGCGCCGCGCTTTTCGCTTCGATCATCGTGCCGCGCTGGATCACGGCGATGATGACGTCGCCGGCTTGCAGGTCGCCGCGAATCTGGCCACGAATGTCTTCGACGATCACGCCGTTTTTGATGTCGAGTTGCTTTTTCTGCGCTACCGTCAGGTCGGACAACACCAGTCCCATCGGTGTGGGTTTCGCGTTGCCTTTGCCGCCCTGTTTGCCCATCGTTAGGCCGCCGCCGTCTTCGGCTTCGGCAATGGTGACCGACACGTTTTTGGTCGCGCTGTCGCGCCACAAGGTCAATTCGGTTTTGCTGCCCGGCTTCAGCATCGTGATGATGCGCGGCAATTCGCTGCTGTTGCGCACTTCGCGGCCATCGACTTTCAGAATGATGTCGCCCGCTTTGACGCCCGCCTTGTCGGCCGGCCCGTCTTTTTCAACCGAGTTGACCAAGGCGCCGGTCGATGATTTCAGGCCGAACGCTTCGGCGACATCTTTGCCGACTTCCTGAATGATGACGCCGATTCGACCGCGCGTGACTTTGCCGCTCGCCTTGATCTGATTGATCGTGTTCATCGCCACGTCGATCGGTATCGCAAACGACAAGCCCATGTAGCCGCCGGTGCGCGTATAGATCATCGAGTTGATGCCCACCACTTCGCCTTTCAGGTTGAACAACGGGCCGCCGGAGTTGCCGGGGTTGATCGCGGTGTCGGTTTGAATGAACGGCACCAGATTTTCCTGCGGCAGATCGCGTCCTTTGGCGCTGACGATGCCGGCGGTCATGGTGTTTTCCAGTCCGAGCGGTTTGCCGATGGCCACCACCCATTCGCCGACTTTCAATTTTTCGGGATCGCCGATAACGACGGTCGGCAAAGGATGATTCACTTCGATTTTCAACAACGCTACATCGGTGCGCTTGTCGAAGCCGATGATTTGGGCGGTGTATTCGCTTTTGTCGGTGAGTTTGACTTTCACATCGTCGGCGCTGTCGATAACGTGCGCATTGGTGACGACGTAGCCGTCCGTCGAAATGATGAATCCCGAACCCGTCGCTTGCGGCCCTTCCGGCTCGCTGCGTCGCTGCTGCGGCGACGGCATGCCGAAGCGCTTGAAAAATTCGTAGAACGGATCGTCTTCCGACATTCCCATCATCGGATAGCCGCGCGTTTTCTGACGCACGTCGATCGACACCACCGTCGGCCCCTGTTTTTCATAGAGCGCGGTGAAGTCGGGCAAGCCGATCACCGGCATCGGCACCTGCGCGCGCAGCATGGGCGCGGTCAACAACATGAATAAGGCGCAACACAATACGAATACGCCGCGGCGCAAAGAAAGCAACATCTTGGAACTCCTCATGGAACTAAAATAAAACGCAATATCTGCCGCCGAAGAAGGCGGCCAAGGATACGCTGAACAAATCACCACAACGCTTGCCCCCATTCCAACCTTCCCCCAGAGAGGAAGGGATAGGCGTTCAGCGCATCCTTGGGGGAATATACTATTTGCGGGCAAGCCCTTGTGCAATGAAACGTAACGTATCGTTCGGCACTTTTCCGACTGCGGTGATGCGGTATTCCCCGTCCTGCCGCGTGTAAGCTTCCAGAAAACCCATGCTGAAATTTCCGGTTGCCGAAGGCGTCGCGCCCTGCGCGTGTTCGATGAAAACGCTGACCGCCATCAGTCCGTCCGAATACACCAGCACCGTCGTTGCTTCCGTCCTGCCGGCGAAATGGCGCGTCTCCTCGGCGATTTTGGAGAAGCCGGGCGGCAATGCCGATGCCCGCCAATCGCTGACGACATTTTTCTTTTTATCGAAACCCGTCTGCTCGACTTTCCAATCCGACGGCGGTTCCGGCCAAGCGATGACCAGCGGCTCCGGCGGCGAAACATTGATTTTGATATCGACGAAACTGAAACTTTCAACATCTCGTTGCGTCGAAAGATCAATCGTTCTTCCGGCCAGAAACAAGCCCGTCTCCTGATCGATCCAGAGCCTCTGCTCGTACCGGTAGTTGTCTTTGGGAGTGAAAACGACGACTTGCGCGGCGCGCCCGGCCACCCGCTCCACGCCCGCTTTGGTGAATACATAATTTTTGAAGATAGCCTTGGTGTCGCTCTGAATGTTGTTCTGCATGACTCCCGGCGGCGCATGACTCAGCGCGCTCGGCATCACCCGCACTGTTTTGATTTCGGGAAAGTAAGCGCGAACGATATCGTTGATCCGAATGGTTTCGCGGAACGAGCCGTTGAGTGTTTCGGTTCGCAGATATTCCTTGTCCTCTTGCGCGTAATGCGCAATCTTCAAAAAATCGGAACGCGCTTTTTGTGTGCCTTGAAAAATCGAACAAGACACAGTTCCCTTGTAATTCAAACGATGCGCCGCTGCCGCCGCCCGATTCAACCATTCGGTCACTTCGTCGGTTTCGGCAAACGCCTGCCCCGGCAATAACGCAACCGCCAACGTCAACACTGCCAGCGCCAGCATTCCGGATTTGGAAAAGAACGGCAATGCCGCACCCCTTGCGAATAACGTCTGTTCTCGAAGCCACACACCCCTCATGATGGCGCCGTCCCTTTCGATGTTATCACTCACTGACCCAGTGCAGCGCCACTGCCTCGCTTGCCCACTGGTAAACATTGACGCCGAACCACGATGAAGCCGGCGGCAAAAACTCTTGGTATGTTATCAAATAATCGAGCGGTATCGCGGCTTCTGCCGTTTGATCGTTATTATGTGTCGCCGCCAACGTCGTTATCGACAGCTTTGCCGTCGTGTCCCACGCCATCGTCGGCGCGTCGATATGGTGACTGGCATCGTGGCGCAAGGCAAACATCCATCCGCCGATGGCTACCACACAAGCGATCGTCGCCGCCAACGCCCAGACGCGATAGTTCGCTCTCGTTTTGAAAGCAATGACTTTGCGCGAAGCGACGACTTCAAGTTTTTGCGCCGTCTGTTCATTCTCAAGCCGCCGCACCACCCGCGCCGTAAACTCCGGCGACAACATGCTTACGCCGCTTTGCGCGCCATCGCGCAACATGTCGCCGATGCAATGGTACAGCACCCAAGCGTCGCGTCCCGCTTCGCTTTCCAGTTCGGCGAAAACGACGCTCCCCGCATCGCCCTCGCCATCCATCCACTGCGAAATTTTTTCCCGCATCGCGGCTTCGTCGATCAAACGGTTCGTTACCATCTTCGGTTCTCGTCGGTATTCAACAGCGGTTTCAATTCTGCCGCAATCGCTTCGCGCGCCCGAAAAATTCTCGAACGCACCGTCCCGATCGGGCAACCCATCACTTCGGCGATTTCTTCGTAACTCAGCCCTTCAATTTCCCTCAACACTATTGCCGAACGCAAATCCTGCGGCAAAGATTCCATCACGCGGCTCACCGTCAACGCAATCTCCTTGCTCATCAACTCGCCTTCGGGCGTCGCCGTATCGTGTAATGGTTCCATGCCGTTAAAGCTCGCGGTATCTTGGATGGCAAAAGGCGCCGACATGCGGGCGCGGCGACCGGATGCCGTCAGATGATTTTTGGCTGTGTTGATCCCGATCCGGTAGAGCCATGTGTAAAACGCGCTCTCGCCCCGAAAGCTCGGTAATGACCGATAGGCTTTGATGAAAGTTTCCTGCGCCACATCTTCCACCTCTATCGGGTCGCGTATCAGGCGCGACAACAATCGCGCCAGCCGGCGTTGATGTTTCGCCACCAGCAGCCCAAAAGCCTGCTTGTCGCCTTGCTGCGCACGAGCAACGAGCTGCTGATCGACTTTACGCTCGCTCATTGATCCTTGCCCCCTACCTCCGCATTTCCAAGTTTTGTTATTGCCGCCGTTACGGCTTCGGCGAGCGCCGAAGACCGCATCGCGTGCGCTATCTCTGTTGTCAAATAGACTGAGACAGTCTGAAAAAGTTTCCCCCGCCAACCTTCTTTTACAAGAATTTGACTTGCGTCAATTCGTTTTGATTTCCTCGCCGCCTTCGCAGGCAGCCCTTTTCAGTCGAGGAATTTGATGTCTTTGCTGACGACTCCCCAGTCATCAAGAGCGACGTTGCAAACAAAGCGCTCCGGCCAAGGGAGGTGAAAGTCAGCGGATATACGGAGGTTGCCTTCCGAAAACTCCTCCAATAAAACGCCATCCCCGGCGCCGAGTCTTCCGATCTTGCTTCGCCCCACGATTTCGCTGTTTTCATTGAAATGCAGCAAGAGCCGATTGGGTATGCCTTCGAGCAGAGCGTCCAGTTTTTCGGGGCTGATGGTTTCGCCTACGGTAAAAGCGCCACAAAAAGCCTGAGCGCGGTGATCCGCCCGAGAGTACATCACCCCCATCCACGCAAAAAATACAAACACTACGGCGAAAAATACAGCGATGCCGATGCCGACTCTTACCAAAAGCCGCCTACAACCCTTTGCAGATTTTGTTGTGTCATTATTAATATCCGGCAAACCCATATCGTCATTGCTCATCTTATTCAACTCGGCGCGACGATCATACCGAAATCAGCCACGCTTTTCAAAACCGGCGATAATGGCGTATCGTTTTGCTCACTGTCGAAAAACCATGCCATCCTCTGCCGCTCGCACAGCACGCCGCACTGACGGCACGCTCGTCACCGTCGAATTCACTTCGTCCGTTCTCGCCGGCAATCCGTTGGGCGATTCCGCCACTCGCCGTTTTCCGGTATGGCTGCCGCCGCAATACGATTCGGGAAAAACCGGCGGCAAGTCGCGCCGCTTTCCGGTGCTGTATTCACTCGCCGGTTTTTTTTCGAGCGGGTTGGCGCACGCCAACTGGCGACCTTTCGAGGAAAGCACGGTCGAGCGCATCGCGCGCCTCGTTCGTGATCGCCAAATGGGGCAAGTCATCGTCGTTTTCCCCGACTGCTTCGCAGCGCTGGGCGGCAACCAATACATCAATTCGCCGGCGATCGGGCGCTACGCCGATTATCTGACGCGCGAACTCATTCCGTGGATCGACCGCGAATTTCACACGCTGCCCGAGCGCGAACATCGCGGCTGCTTCGGCAAATCCTCCGGCGGCTACGGTGCGCTCTTGCACGCGATGAAATATCCGCGATTTTGGGGCGCGGTCGCGTCGCACGCGGGCGACGCCTGCTTTGAACTTTGCTATCTGCCCGGCTGGCCGGCGACGCTCACCGAGCTGGATCGCTATCGCCGCCCGCCGCGTCGCGCCGGTCTTGAAAAACCGCCCGCGCCTTTGTCAAAAGAAGAACGCGGCCTCGACGACGGCAGAGTCAGGCGTTTTCTCGCAGCGATGCGCGCCACGCCGCGATTGAGTTTCGATGAGGGGCACGCGCTGATGAACATGGCGATGGCCGCCAGTTACGACCCCGATCCGAATGCGCCCAATGGCTTCCGGCTGCCGTTCGACCTCGATACCGGCGAATTGCTGCCGGAACGCTGGCGGCGCTGGCAACAACATGATCCCGTTCGCTTGGTGCACCGTTACCGCGAAGCATTGCGGAGTCTGCGCGGCCTTTATCTCGATTGCGGCTGGCGCGATCAATACCATATGCACTACGGTACGCGGCTTCTTGCCCGCGAACTGGCCACGCACGGGATTTCCCACCGCTACGAGGCTTTCGACGGTACCCATTCCAACATTGAGCATCGGTTCGATGTTTCGCTGCCGTGGCTGTACAAGGCGCTCAAACCATAAGCTCACGAAAAGAAAGGGTCTGTAATCTGAACTGTGTCATCAGTTAACATAGGCGCAAGCCGAGGAGATGACATGAAACTAAGTGCAGAACAATTGGATCAGTTGCTTGGGGATTGCAAGACCCCCGGCGACGTTGACAGCCTCTACAGCCAACTGCTGCAACGAGTGATCAACCGATCCCTCGAAGCGGAGATGAAAGTACACC
>JAITBX010000082.1 GCA_031283405.1 Burkholderiales bacterium
AGCTAAGTCGATCAGCGCCCGATTTTTCAACAACGCAAACGCCAAAACGAATCCATGATGAAAACCGGATGGGTTTCTGTTGATTGAGAAAAACAAGTCGCCGAAACAACGCGGCATCCGGATCGAATTGTGCCATAAGGCGTATTGAATTTTACAATCGGAGACATGAAAAAGAGGTATTTGCGGGCTGGATTGTTGCCGGAATGCGACAGTGGGCGCTCGCAACGACGGGCAGGAGGGGGAGGTGGATTCCGTACCAAGTCATCGGCGGGGAGATGACACCCCCCCCTGTCGGCTTCGCCGACATCTCCTTTCAAAAGGAGGCTTGACTTGGGTTTATTTAAGCCATTTCGTAATCGGCAGCCACTGTTCCCAATCCTGTTTTCCTCTCGATGGCGGCAGATCGAACAACGTCAAACCGTCGCGCGCGCAATGCACATACACCTGCGTTTCGCGCAGATGCGCGATCAGCGGAAATTCGAAACCGTAAAGAAATTCGTCGAGTTCTTGCGCGCTTCGGGTTCTCGCGTCAACCCGCATCGCCACCAGCGCCACGGCAAGTTTTTGTTCGCGCACCGCTTTGTATTCGGTCACGGCGTCGAGAAACGTCTGCGTCGCTTCCATGTCGAAAGCCGACGGCGATAGCGGCACCAGCAAGTTATCCGCTTGTTTGACAAGGTCACGCAACCGTTCGCCGTGCAAACCGGCGGGCGAATCGATGATCCGCCAGTTGAACTCTTGTTCCTTCGCTTCTCTGCGACCGGTTCCGGGTTTGAGCGTTTCGATTTTCGGGAACAGCGGCGGGCGTCGCGCCAGCCAACTGGACGCCGAGCGCTGCGGGTCTTCGTCCTGCAACGCGACTCGTTGACGACGGGAGGCGAAAAAGCCCGCCGCGTGGGTTGCCAATGTCGTTTTGCCGCTGCCGCCTTTGGCGTTGGCGACCAGTAATGTGTGCATAAAACCTCCGAGGCGAGATTGACATTGCGATATTACGCCAAAAGGCGGGCTTTTGCGCGATGGTGTGCCTATCAATCAAGATTCTCCAAGGTTGAATGCCCCCATCCCCACCTTCCCCCAGAGGGGGAAGGTGCATCCCGAAATCGGCACATCTCTTAGGCAATAGACTACAATTCGCCCCTATGAACGAATCTGCATCCAACGCCAAAACGCGCGACCCGCGCCGCGTCGAATTCGAGGCCAACAAACTCAAGAAACGGTTGCGGCGTTTGGTCGGTCAGGCGATTGCCGATTTCTCGATGATCGAAGCCGGCGATCGGATCATGGCCTGCGTGTCCGGCGGCAAGGACAGTCATGCGCTGCTCGATATTCTGCTGTCGCTGAAAGCGCGCGCGCCGGTGCCGTTCGAAGTGATTGCCGTCAATCTCGATCAGAAACAGCCCGGTTTTCAGGCCGATGTTTTGCCGCGTTATTTTGAAGAACGCGGCGTGGCTTACCGGATCGTCGAGCAAGACACTTACAGCGTTGTCAAACGGGTTATTCCCGAAGGCGGCACGATGTGTTCGCTGTGTTCGCGGTTGCGTCGCGGCGTGCTTTACCGCGTCGCCGGCGAACTGGGCGCCACCAAAATTGCGCTCGGCCACCACCGCGATGATCTGCTGGCAACATTTTTTCTGAACCTCTTTTTCGCCGCCCGCGTCAAAACCATGCCGCCCAAGCTGCGTTCGGACGACGGCAAGCATATCGTGATCCGTCCGTTGGCGTATGTGCGCGAGCGCGATTTGATTCGTTACGCCGACCTGAAACAGTTTCCGGTTATTCCCTGCAATCTGTGCGGCTCGCAACAGCATCTGCAACGACAACAGGTTTCGTTGATGTTGCGCGAATGGGAGAAAAAATTTCCCGGTCGCCTCGATTCGATTTTCGGCGCGATGGAGCATCTCGTACCTTCGCACCTGATGGACCGCCGGTGGTTCGATTTTGATGCGCTGAAACCGCGACAGCCCGACGCTTCTATCAAGCCGGAAGATGCTCGTGAAAAATTGTCGGAACTTGCCGAAGATGATTTTGGAAATGTTTTGGATGCGCTTTCCGATACAGAGTCGCCGATAATTTTTGGCGAGCGCGATTAGAGCGCTTTCGGTTCACGCCGATGCGGGTCGGCGCACACGAATCACTGTGAAAACCGTCAGCACCAGCATGGCGGCGATGAGGCCATACGCGCCTTGACCCAAATGATGGTCGAGCAACGCGCCGTACAGAGGCGGCGTCAGCGTCGAGCCGACATCCATTCCCGAATAAACGAAACCGTAAACACGCCCCGCCGATCCTTTGGGCGTGACGCTGCGCACAATCATGTCGCGTGATGGGCCGGTGATGCCGATCGAAAAGCCCATCAGAACGAAGCAGGTCAACAACAGCAGCGAGGAGGTCGTCACGAAAAAGACAGAAGCTGCCATCAGCGCCGCAACGATCAATCCGCTTGCCGCCACGCGCGCGTGGTGCGAGGTGCGCGCGGCCACCACGCCGCCGGTGAGCGTGCCGACAGCGGACGCAGCCAAGTATGCGGTGACCGCAGTTGCCGCGAAGGTCAGCGTCAATGAAAAGCTTTCGTGAAGGATCGACGGCGTGAATGAGGAAATGCCGTTGCTGGCGAGCGTTTGAAAGACGAAGAAAAAGAAGCAGGTGACGGTGGCCCATTGCCACCAGCTTGCTGTCGATTTTGCAGCGTCCGCAGTGTCCGCAAAACTTTTTCCCTCCGGCGCGTGCGCTTTCTCCGAATGCAAAAGACTTTGTTGCGAGATGACCAGCGCCAACACCAGCAAGCCAATGATGCCCATCACCAGCAAAGCGGTGCGCCAACCGAAGTGCGCCGACAGCGCGATGCTGGTCATCGGTGCCAGCGCCCAACCGATCGCGCCGCCGACGCCGTGAATCGCGTAAGCGTAACCGAGATGATGTTCTTTGATGTTGGCGTTCATCACGGCGAAATCGCTGGGGTGAAACACGCCGTTGCCGACACCCATCAACACCGCCAGCGCGCACAGCACGATGAGATTCGGCGCCAGCGCGCAGGCCAGTGTGCCGCCTGCGAGAAGAAAGAGGCCGGTGATCAACACGGGTCGCGCGCCGATGCGATCGACCACCACGCCTGACAAAAATTGAGTGGTGCTGCTGGCGATGTAAAACAAAGTCATCGTGAAGCCCAACTCCGTCCACGACACATTGAAGTCCGCGCGCAACAACGGAAACAGCGGCGGAATCGCCAACTGGAGAAAATGAGAAACGCCGTGCGCCAGACCGATCGTTCCGGTCACGCGGAAATCGCAGGAGTGCAACGCAGCGGCAGTTTGCATGATCTTAGAGTGTTTTTGATGCAATCGTATACATTCTTGCGTTGCCAGCCTCCACCCTAACCCTCCCCCAGCGGGGGAGG
>JAITBX010000147.1 GCA_031283405.1 Burkholderiales bacterium
CATAAAACAAGAGCTGCAGGGCCGACAGCGGTTCCGCTCATGCGGTGCAAAAGATCACAACCGTAAGCAAGAAGCGCAAGAGGCTCACGAAGGTTGGCATCCTCGGTGATTGCCTTGATCGCTTTTTCGCTAAGCAAGACGTTTTGGTCGGAGGCAAGATAACGCAAGGCATCAACGGTCATTTTCTGCGCCCGCTTCTTGTCGGCAGGCGTAAGGGCGCGTGTTTTCAAATGCGGCACATCAACGAGCCAACTGCAAAGAGGGCAGAAGCAATGTGCGTCCGGCGAATACAAGCGCTTCCCGGGATGACTCACGAGCTCAAACGAGTTCTCCAGATAAGTAGAAAACAAACCGCTGAAATCTTTTATATCCTCCGGCTTTGGCTTCGCGGCCTCTGGAATATTTTGGTAGTGCCTCGTAATCCATTCTTCCGCCGCCGAGGAAATCGACGAATAATTGTGCGCTGCCTTGAAAGATATAAATCCCTTTGCAATTGCAGACGAAACCCACTGCAACAGCTCATAGCTGCGCGCTTGCAGATCAACCGCTTTTGCTATTTGCTCGCTGGTGAACATGATTGCCTTATGCCTCCAGTGTTTAGGGCGTATATCTTACAGCAAGGGTGGAAAAAGCGCGAATCGCGCTCGCCCTACACTTCTACCGCGAGCTGCGCTCATTGCGAAACTCGGCAACGATCGGCGCCGACAAGAGCTTCTTCCCGATCCAGCCGAGCAACGCCATGAAGCAGGCGGCGAAAACAGCCAGCCCCACGCCAAAAGCGTCGGGCATCGCGCTCACCCCCACAAGGAGCAGTAAAAGCATGTAGGCAACGTTAAACACCATGTAGCCAATAAAACACCGCCGCGCCCAATTCCAGCGCTTGAGCAGGCCAATAGCGCAGAGCAACAGGAAAGCAAAAAACAACAGCAGGAGCGAGTGCATGAGACGCCATTGGAGGCTGCTCATCATGCGCAGATGACGCACCGCCAGAGGACGCAATATTTCCAAGCCAACATCACGGTGAAAAAACGGATACGGCAATGAATACCCACGCCAGAGCAGTAACAAATGTAGAGCGCTGCCGGATTTTTGACATAACACCTCCCTTGCTGTTTAAGATGATAAATTCAGAAGCAGACGCTCGCCAAAACAATTCTGGCGCCCGCGAAGGTGAGATGCCCGCGAGTTTCCACTTTCGGCGAATTGGCGGGCAGCCGTTGGCGGAAGCCCCTGCCCGCCTTCTGTTACCCCTTGCGCAAGTGTGGGCAAAAAACTTTCAGAAGCGCAGGTTTCTTGCACAAAAGGAAGCGCTTCATATAGAATGAAACGGTTGTCATTGATACGGCGGCTCGGGGAGGCCTGTGGCCGTTCTGCCGCCGCCAATCGTTCACATTCTTATTCTTATTTAGACAAGGAGTTCGCATGACTGCTACTACGGAAGCTGCCGCGCCGGCAGGCTTCAAACCCAAAAAATCGGTGGCTCTTTCCGGCGTTGTCGCCGGAAATACGGCCTTGTGTACGGTTGGCCGTTCCGGCAACGATCTGCATTATCGCGGTTACGACATTCTGGACATCGCCGAGGTGTGCGAGTTCGAGGAAATCGCTCATCTGCTGGTGCATGAAAAGTTGCCGACCGTGGCCGAGTTGCGCGCCTACAAGAGTCACCTCAAATCCATGCGCGGCATTCCGGCCGGCGTCAAGGCGGTGTTGGAAAACATTCCCGCCGGCGCTCACCCGATGGACGTGATGCGCACGGGCGTTTCGGCTTTGGGTTGTGTGCTGCCTGAAAAAGACGATCACAATCTGGCCGGCGCGCGCGACATCGCCGATCGTTTGATGGCGTCGTTCGGCTCAATGCTGCTTTACTGGTATCACTGGAGCACGAACGGCAAACGAATCGATGTCGAAACGGACGATGATTCCATCGGCGGCCATTTCCTTCATCTTCTGCACGGTAAGAAACCGTCGGCGTCGTGGGTGCGGGCGATGCACACCTCGCTCATTCTGTACGCGGAGCATGAGTTCAACGCTTCCACTTTCACGTCACGCGTGATCTCGGGTACCAGCAGCGATATGTATTCGTGCATCACCGGCGCCGTCGGCGCGTTGCGCGGCCCCAAGCACGGCGGCGCCAACGAGGTGGCGTTCGAGATTCAGCAGCGTTACGACAATCCCGATGAAGCCGAAGCAGACATTCGCCGTCGCGTCGAAGCCAAAGAAGTGGTGATCGGTTTCGGCCATCCGGTCTATACGGTAGGCGATCCGCGCAACGTCATCATCAAGCGGGTGGCAAAGCAGCTCTCCGACGAAGCGGGAACGACCAAGATGTACGACATCGCCGAGCGGCTCGAATCGGTGATGTGGAACATCAAGAAAATGTTCCCCAATCTGGATTGGTTCAGCGCCGTGAGTTATCACATGATGGGCGTGCCGACCGCGATGTTCACGCCGCTGTTTGTGATCTCGCGCACCAGCGGCTGGGCGGCGCATGTGATTGAGCAACGCATCGACAACAAGATCATCCGCCCGAGCGCCAATTACACCGGCCCCGAAAATTTGAAGATCGTTCCTATCGACAAACGGAAATAATTTATCGTTTGTCGGACAATGCGCGGGGAGCGGTTTAACCGCTCCCCGACATCTTTTTTTGTTGCATGGTTTTTTTATAAC
>JAITBX010000201.1 GCA_031283405.1 Burkholderiales bacterium
TGAATTTGCCACGCGCAATGGCTTGCTTTGTCAACTTCTCCATTGGCATTTTGGCTCATCCTGGCATTTTAGTCCCCGCGCCAAGAGCGCGGGGAATTACAAGTTAAAAGACTACGTGCCTATAGGCCATGGACTATAGGCTACAACAAAACCATGCTGATGTCTATGGCACAGACAAAAGCGACGGACATCGGGAAAATTTTTGGGGAGGTGTTGCAACAGCACCGCTCTCAACGAGATATTTCGCAGGAAGAGCTTGCTTTTCAGGCGGATGTGGATCGCACTTTTGTTTCGCGTCTTGAACGCGGCATCCGGCAGCCCACGATCACGACTTTGATCCATATCGGTCAGGCTTTGGGCGTTTCTGCGGCGACGCTGGTGCAGGAAGCGGAAAAGGAATATCTGCGCCGACGTCGATAGTCAAGCGCTTGGGCGCTAAAATCGTGTGCCAAAAACATTGGCGGAAGCGGTGAGATTCGAACTCACGGAGGGCGTGAACCCTCGCCGGTTTTCAAGACCGGTGCATTCAACCACTCTGCCACGCTTCCGGGATGACGGCCGCAGCACCCGCAAAGATGCGGCGGAAGGTGCGCATCGTAGCATGTTTGGCCTGTTTCTTCCAAGGTGAACGGCTTGCCGCAAATTGCTCATTTCCTGCCCTTTCGCTCCATCCCCGCGAAAGCGCGCAGGGGCGACCTGTGGTCACCCGTGCGGTGGATGAGGATAGGCGGGCGACCACAGGTCGCCCCTACCCCCTTAATACAAAACAAAAGCCCCGGGAATTCCCGGGGCTTTGTTGCTGTTTGCTGCTTTATGTGAGTGATGCAGTCGGGACTTTCGTCCTCGCTTACATATCCATGCCCATGCCGCCCATGCCGCCCATGCCGCCGCCCGGCATCGGAGGTTCTTCCTTCGGCAGCTCAGCCACCATGCAGTCGGTCGTCAGCATCAGTCCGGCGATCGAGGCAGCGTGTTGCAGCGCGGTGCGCGTCACTTTGGTCGGATCGAGTACGCCCATTTCGACGAGATCGCCGTATTCGCCGCTCGCTGCGTTGAAGCCGAAGTTGCCTTTGCCATCGACCACTTTGTTGACGACGACCGAGGATTCCTCACCGGCGTTGGCAACGATTTGACGCAGCGGCTCTTCAATCGCGCGCAGCACGATCTTGACGCCGGCCTCCTGATCGCCGTTGGCCACTTTGAGGCTCTTCAGCGTCGCGCGAGCGCGCAGATAAGCCACGCCGCCGCCGGCGACGATACCTTCTTCAACCGCCGCACGGGTCGCGTGCAGCGCATCTTCGACACGCGCTTTCTTTTCTTTCATTTCGACTTCCGTCGCAGCGCCAACTTTGATCACCGCCACGCCACCGGCCAGTTTGGCAACGCGCTCTTGCAGTTTTTCACGGTCGTAATCGCTGGTCGCTTCTTCGACTTGCTTGCGGATCGTTTTGACGCGCGCTTCAATGGTGCTCTTGTCGCCGGCGCCGTCGATGATCGTGGTGTCTTCCTTGCCGACTTCAATCCGCTTGGCGCGACCCAGATCGTTGAGCGAAGCGTTTTCGAGCTTCAGCCCCAGTTCTTCGGCAATCACGGTGCCACCGGTTAGAACGGCGATGTCTTCGAGCATGGCTTTGCGACGGTCGCCGAATCCCGGCGCCTTGACCGCGCAAGCCTTGAGGATGCCGCGAATGTTGTTGACCACCAGCGTCGCCAGCGCTTCGCCGTCGATATCTTCGGCGATAATCAGCAGCGGCTTGCCCGATTTGGCAACGCCTTCCAGCACCGGCAACAAATCGCGGATATTGGAAATTTTCTTATCGTGCAACAGCACATACGGATCTTCGAGCAGAACCGCCTGCTTGTCGGCGTTGTTGATAAAGTAAGGCGACACATAGCCGCGGTCGAACTGCATACCTTCAACCACGTCCAGTTCGTTTTCCAATCCCTTGCCGTCTTCGACGGTAATCACGCCTTCCTTGCCGACTTTGTCCATCGCGTCGGCGATAATCTTGCCGATCGACTCATCGGCGTTGGCCGAGATCGAACCGACTTGAGCAATCTCCTTAGAGGTTGAACAAGGCTTGCTGATTTTTTTCAGCTCTTCGACAACCGCAATGACGGCCTTGTCGATACCGCGCTTCAAATCCATCGGATTCATTCCGGCGGCGACATATTTCATGCCTTCGCCGACAATGGCTTGCGCCAGAACCGTTGCGGTCGTGGTGCCGTCACCCGCCACGTCGGACGTTTTGCTGGCGACTTCCTTGACCATTTGCGCGCCCATGTTCTCGAACCTGTCCTTGAGTTCGACTTCCTTGGCGACCGAAACGCCATCCTTGGTGATCGTCGGCGCGCCGAAGCTGCGCTCCAGAACAACATTGCGGCCTTTCGGGCCGAGCGTCACCTTGACGGCGTTGGCCAGCGTGTTGACGCCGCTGACCATTTTGTTACGAACCTGTTCGCCGAAGCGGACATCTTTTGCTGCCATAGTATTTCTCCTGGGAAATTCGGTAAATTGATAGTAAAAGCAGAAGCCGGATTAGCCGACAATGCCGATCACGTCGTCTTCGCGCATATGCAAGTAATCATGGCCGTCCATTTTGAATTCCTGGCCGGAATACTTGCCGAAGAGAACTTTGTCGCCAACATTGACGCCCATGGCGATGACTTTTCCGTTGTCATCGCTTTTGCCCGGGCCGACGGCGACGACCTCGCCCATCGAGGGTTTTTCAGTAGCCGTATCGGGGATGACGATCCCGCCGGCGGTTTTGCGTTCTTCTTCAACGCGCTTTACGATAATTCTGTCATGCAAGGGACGAAGTTTCATGTTAGCACTCACTCCTGTGTAAATTGCCTGTGGATAAAGGGAGGTTTCGCGGGCACAATAAAATACGGGTGGAAATCGGATATTTTCCGGGGCGCCACCCGCGCTCATATTGTCATACGGGCTTTCCATCAGGGTGAGAACAAGGCGCAAAGCCGCAGACAGTGCTTTAGCACGGCAAGGCGAAACAACGCAGTTATCATCTTGATGGCGAGGCCGTAATTAGCACTCGCTCGACTTGAGTGCTAATAATAGGGGTACTGCCGCCTAAAATCAAGGGCAGAAGCGGCGTTTGGCGTTATTTTTTTGTGTTGCGTCCGATTATGTAGGGAATGCCGAGGGCGGCGTCCCCTACAAAAGCGCACCACTCAATCGTCATCGCAAGCAAAACGAAGTTGCTTGAATTGCGCTACGTTTTATCCCAGCCTACTGTGTGCGCGGCACGGGCTTGTCCCGGCTTGATCGGCGCGGGATGCTTCATCGGCGTTGCGTTTTGTTGCTGTTGTTTTTGTAGTTGCTGCTGCTTTTGCATTTCCTCTTGCAGTGCTTTTCCATAGAATACCGCGCCGCCTGCGAAGAACAGCACGGTGGAGACGATCAGCGTTCCGAAAAGTCCGATAACGCCGTGCGCCACTCGGTTTTTGGCAAGGCAGACGATTGCCAGAATAAACGCGGCCAGCGTCAGCGGCGCGCCAATGAAAATGCCGGTGAACGGGAAAGGCAGCAGGAAGCAGACCCACGCCAGAATCATCACGATCCACATGGCCGCGACGGGCGCTTTTTTGGCTTCAACCGATGGGGTTTCAATCTGATTTTCGGGCATGATGATTTCGCTTCCGTGTTGTCAAAAAGTTGCTAACGTAACTGATAAGTTTAGCATATCAAGGGCGTAGAGCGGATAAGGCTCCCCGCCTTCGCGGGGACAGGCTCCGGCCGCCATTCGCTGATTCATAAAAACGGCGGATGATGCCGCCCCTACGATTTGATTCCTGATCCCTGACTCCTGATGCCTGCCAACGACTGCCCCAACTGTTTCAGTATGGCGTCTTGTCCGCTCTCGACCAGAAACTGCTCGAACGCCGCCGCGACTTGCGGCAACGATCGCGCGGCCAGGTGCATCACATACCAGTCGCGCTCGATCGGGTTTCTGGCGATCGGCAGCAATTTCAGCAGACCGGCTTGCAACTCCAGCACACAAGTATGCAGCGACAGAAAGGCGATGCCAAAGCCCGCCGCGCACATGTGCTTGATGGCCTCGTTGCTCGACAGCTCGGAGCCGATGCGCAGCGGCAGCCCCGCTTCCTTGAACAGCCGCTCGATAGTGGCGCGGGTGCCGGAGCCGCGCTCTCTTACAAGAATGTGCGCTTGTGACACCATTGCCAGCGTCGGGCGTTTTACGGCCATCAGCGGATGCGACGGCCCGGCGAGAAAGGCCATCGGGTGTTTGGCGAAGGCGGTGGAGACGGTTTTCAGCTCGGCGGGCGGGCGGCCCATGATGGCTAGGTCGATCTCCTGCGCGGCCATCATGCGCACGATTTCGTCGCGGTTTTCGACGTGCAGCCGCACCTTGACGTTGGGATGAAGGTTGGCAAAGCTCACCAGCAGCGGCGGCAGCAGGTATTCGGCGGTGGTGACGGTGCCGACGCGCAGGGTGCCGGAGAAAACGCCTTGCAGCGTCGCCATCTCCTCGCCGGCCTCGCGCCAGAGTTCAAGGATGCGCCGGGCATAGCCGTCGAGCAGCGCGCCCGCCTCGGTCAGGCGCACGCCGCAGCCGGTGCGTTCGAGCAGCGGCGCGCGCGCCGACTCCTCCAGCGCGGCGATTTGCAGCGACACGGCCGGCTGCGTCAGGTGCAGTTCGGCGGCGGCCAGCGACACGCTGCCCAGCCTTGCTACGGCGCGGAAGGTGGTGAGTTGGCGAAAGGTGGCGTTTTTGGTGAGAGGCATCGAGAAGGGTTACATGGGTTATTCGGAGCCGTTTGGCAACATTTGCGATATTAGCAAAAACTTATCTAAATGTGAAAATATTTAACTTGTCCAAATCCAAACCGCGCCCTAAAATCCCAGTCATTCCCCAAAAAAGGATGAATCATGAGCGACAAAAAGGCCACAAAGATTACCGACGCCAAGCAGCGCTACGCTGCGGGCGTGTTGAAGTATGCGCAGATGGGTTATTGGGACGGCGACTACCAGCCCAAGGAAACCGACATTCTGGCGGTGTTCCGCATCACGCCGCAGGACGGCGTGGACCCCATTGAAGCCGCCGCCGCCGTGGCGGGCGAATCGTCCACCGCGACCTGGACGGTGGTGTGGACGGATCGTCTCACCGCTTGCGACATGTACCGCGCCAAGGCGTATCGCATCGAGCCGGTGCCGGGCAATCCGGAGCAGTGGTTCTGCTGGGTGGCTTACGACCTCTCGTTGTTTGAAGAAGGCTCGATCACCAACGTCGCCGCCTCGATCATCGGCAACGTGTTCAGCTTCAAGCCGCTGAAAGCGGCGCGGCTGGAAGACATGCGCTTCCCGGTCGCCTATGTGAAAACTTTCCGCGGCCCGCCGACCGGCATCGTGGTCGAGCGCGAGCGGCTGGACAAATTTGGCCGCCCGCTACTGGGCGCGACCGTCAAACCCAAGCTGGGGCTGTCGGGACGCAACTATGGCCGCGTGGTTTATGAAGCGCTGAAAGGCGGCCTTGATTTCACCAAGGACGACGAGAACATCAACTCGCAGCCCTTCATGCACTGGCGTGACCGCTTCCTCTTCGTGATGGACGCCGTCAACAAAGCCAGCGCCGCTACGGGCGAAGTCAAGGGCAGCTATCTGAACATCACCGCCGGCACGATGGAAGAAATGTACCGTCGCGCCGAGCTGGCCAAAGAATTGGGCAGCGTCGTCGTGATGGTCGATCTGGTGGTCGGCTACACAGGCATTCAATCGCTGTCCAACTGGTGCCGCGATAACGACATGATTTTGCATCTGCACCGCGCCGGTCACGGCACGTACACGCGCCAGAAGAATCACGGGATGAGTTTCCGCGTTATTGCCAAGTGGATGCGGTTGGCGGGAGTCGATCACATTCACGCCGGCACGGCGGTTGGCAAGCTTGAAGGCGACCCGATGACCGTGCAAGGCTACTACAACATTTGCCGCGACACCTATACCAAGACCGATTTGCCGCGCGGTTTGTTCTTTGATCAGGATTGGGGGGCGCTGCGCAAGGTGATGCCGGTCGCTTCGGGCGGCATTCACGCCGGACAAATGCACCAGTTGCTCGATTTGTTCGGCGACGACGTGGTGATGCAGTTTGGCGGCGGTACCATCGGGCACCCGATGGGGATTCAGGCCGGCGCCACAGCCAACCGCGTCGCGCTGGAAGCGATGGTGCTGGCGCGCAACGAAGGCCGCGACATCAAGGTCGAAGGTCCGGACATTCTCAAGGAAGCCGCCAAGTGGTGCATGCCGCTCAAAGCCGCGCTGGACACTTGGGGCGAGGTCACTTTCAACTACACCTCGACCGACACTTCGGACTTCGTGCCGACAGTATCGACGGCTCAATGAACAGACAGAAAACTTAAACGGAGTATTCGCCATGAGACTGACCCAAGGCACTTTTTCCTTCCTGCCCGATTTGACCGACGCGCAGATTACCCGCCAGATCGACTATTGCTTGTCGCGCGGCTGGGCGATCGGCATCGAACACACCGACGATCCGCATCCGCGCAACACCTATTGGGAGATGTTCTGCAACCCGATGTTTGACCTGCGCGACGCGGCGGGCATCATGACCGAGATCAACGCTTGCCGCCGCACTTTTCCGCGCGAGTATATTCGCGTCACCGCGTTCGATTCGTCGCACGGCGTCGAATCGGTGGTGCTGTCCTTCATTGTCAACCGCCCTGAAAATGAACCCGGCTTCCGGCTGGTGCGCACCGAAGGCGAAGGCCGCAAGATCAGCTACGCCATCGAAAGCTACGCGGCGCAAGACAAGCCCGAAGGCAAGAGGTACTGAGTCGATTGAACGTGCCGGTTTAACGTGGATGCTGCGATGAACGAAGCGGAGACTCTGAACCCCGGCGCCCTGCTCGAAGCCTCCGGCGTCAAGCAACTGCTGGCGCAGTTGGATGCCGAACTGATCGGCCTGGCCCCGGTCAAGAGCCGCATCCGCGACATCGCCGCCCTGTTGCTGATCGACAAGCTGCGCGCCGCGCAGGGCCTGCAATCGCAGCCGCCGACGCTGCACATGTGCTTTACCGGCAACCCCGGCACCGGCAAAACCACGGTGGCGCTACGCATGGCCGAAGTGCTCAGGCAGCTTGGCTACGTGCGGCGCGGCCATCTGGTGGCGGTCACGCGCGACGACCTAGTCGGCCAGTTCATCGGCCACACCGCGCCCAAAACCAAGGAAGTCATCAAGAAAGCCATGGGCGGCGTGCTGTTCATCGACGAGGCTTACTACCTCTACCGCCCCGAAAACGAGCGCGACTACGGACAGGAGGCGATCGAAATTTTGTTGCAGGTGATGGAGAACCAGCGCGACGATCTGGTTGTGATTCTGGCCGGCTACAAAGACCGCATGGACACCTTTTTTTCCAGCAACCCCGGCATGGCCTCGCGCATTGCGCACCACATCGACTTTCCCGACTACAGCGAGAGCGAGTTGATGCAGATTGCCGGATTGATGCTGGAGCAACTCAACTACCGGTTCGACGCCGACGCGGCCACGGCTTTTAAGCGTTACATTCATTTGCGCCGCACGCAACCGAACTTCGCCAATGCGCGCTCGATCCGCAACGCGCTCGATCGCATCCGGCTGCGGCAGGCGGCGCGCCTCTTCGAGCGCAACGAAGCGCTCAGCCGCGACGAACTCCTCACTCTGCAAGCACAGGATGTGCTCGCCAGTCGCGTGTTTGCACAAACCGGCGCACAGCAACCCGATGTGCCGAAATGATTTGACGCTATCGACGCCACAAAAAATCAAGGAAAATTCATGCCAGCTACCAAAAAATTAAATGCCGCAGAGCAGGCCACATCGCCATCTGTTCCCACAGGTTCAGAGGGGAATTTCATTTTGGGCGGCCCGACGGGCGCGCGTCCCACACTGACACAGTTCATGATCGAAACGCGCCGCCAGCATCCCGACGCCACCGGCGACTTGAACGGCATCATCAACGCTGTCTCGCTGGCGTGCAAAGCGATCTCGCGCAAAGTGGCGCTCGGCGCGCTGGCCGATGTGCTCGGCTCGGCGGGAACCGGCAACGTGCAGGGCGAGGAGCAGAAAAAAATCGACGTGATTGCCAACGAAATGTTTTTGCGCGCCGCCGAATGGGGAGGGCGTTTGGCGGGCATGGCGTCGGAGGAGATCGACGATGTTTATCGCCTGCCCGATTCGTATCCGCGCGGCAAATATCTGCTGGCGTTCGATCCGTTGGACGGCTCGTCGAACGCCGACGTGAATGTTTCCGTTGGCAGCATCTTCTCGATCATGCGCGCGCCCCATCCGGGGCGCGACGCGAAGGCGGAAGATTTTCTGCAACCCGGCGCGCAACAAGTCTGCGCCGGTTACGCGATCTACGGCCCCTCGACCATGCTGGTGCTGACGCTGGGATCGGGCACACACGCTTTCACGCTCGAACCGCAACTCGGCGAATGGGTGTTGAGTCATCCGAACCTGCGCATTCCGGCGCAAACGCGCGAATTTGCCATCAACACCTCCAATCGCCGCTTCTGGGAACCGGCGATCAAGCGCTATGTGGATGAATGTCTGGCCGGTCAAACGGGGCCACGCGGCGCTGATTTCAACATGCGCTGGATCGCTTCGCTGGTTGCCGAGGCGCATCGCATTTTGATGCGCGGCGGCGTCTTCATGTATCCGCGCGACAGCAAAAATCCCGAACGCGCAGGCCGCTTGCGTTTGTTGTACGAAGCCAATCCGATCTCCATGTTGATCGAGCAAGCAGGCGGGCTGGCGAGCACCGGTCGTGCCCGTATCTTGCAAGCGCAGCCGAAAGAGTTGCACGAGCGTATCGGCTTCATATTCGGTTCCGCCGATGAAGTCGAGCGCATCGAGTCCTACCACCGCGACGAGCCGCTGGACAATTATTCAGCGCCGCTGTTCGGCAAGCGCGGACTGTTTTCCGAATGAAATAAAACCTGCCACAGAAAGCGCATCATGTCCACCCAACATCCCATCATCGCCATCACCGGCTCCTCCGGCGCGGGCACCACGTCGGTCACGCGCACCTTTCAGAGCATCTTTCGCCGCGAAAACATCGACGCCACCGTGATTGAAGGCGACGCTTTTCACCGCTATGACCGCGCCGCCATGCGCGCCAAGATGGCCGAAGAAGAAGCGAAGGGCAACCACCACTTCAGTCACTTCGGTCACGAAGGCAACCTTCTCGCCGAACTGGAAGCGTTGTTCCGCGATTACGCCGCCACCGGCACAGGCCGCGCGCGCAAATACCTGCACGACGAGCAGGAAGCCGCGCCCTTCAAGCAGCAGCCCGGCACCTTCACCGAGTGGCAAAACCTGCCGCCCAGCGAACTTCTTTTTTACGAAGGGCTGCACGGCGGCGTCAGCACCGACGGCATCGACATCGCCAGCCACACCGATTTGCTCATCGGCGTAGTGCCGGTCATCAATCTGGAATGGATTCAGAAGATTCACCGCGACAAAAACATGCGCGGCTATTCCACCGAGGCGGTGACCGATGTGATCCTGCGTCGCATGCCCGACTACGTGCGCTACATCTGCCCGCAATTCACGCGCACCCACATCAACTTTCAGCGCGTGCCGGTGGTCGATACCTCCGACCCCTTCATTGCCCGCTCCATCCCCACCGCCGACGAAAGCATCGTCGTCATCCGCTTCGCCAACCCGGCCGGCATCGACTTTCCCTATCTGCTGTCGATGCTGCACGATTCCTGGATGTCGCGCGCCAAC
>JAITBX010000125.1 GCA_031283405.1 Burkholderiales bacterium
AATCGTTCATATCTGCTCATGCAGCAGAGGTTAACATCCTTACGTCATTGTGAACAGGGAGATTTATGAAATGAGTTCTAATAGGAGCTAAAGCGGTAGCGCTGGCAAGCAACGCCATCCTTCCGGCCGGACTTGGAGCGCTGGCGGTGGGGCCGATCTTTCTTATCTGTTATTACACTTCGTACCGCGATATTTTTTTCGACGCGAATCGTTGAGCAAACGCGCGCGTTTCCATCACAGGAACCGCAGGGCGACATTCTGCCGCCCGCAGCAACGGGACGCCGAGGGCGGCGCCCCCTACGCCCGCAAGCGGGAGAGAATGAAAAGCCATCCCAACTACCGCCTCACAGCAAAACGGGTTAACATTCAAAATTCCGCGTGCTGCCTTGCCCGTTTGTCATTTTGCCGTTTTCATTTTCGGCGATTTTCGGAGCAGAAAGCGAAGCGCGCTTTTTTGAAATTTGAAAACGCTGCAGGCAAGGCTCGCAAAGTTCATTGTGCGTCTGCGGGTTTTCAAAATGTTGCGCTGTTTCGGCGCGTTGTGTTTCAGGAGTTTGCTATGCCTAAAGTCGCAGAAGTCCTTTCGATGATTCGTGAACATGAGGTGCGCTTCGTCGATTTCCGGCTCACCGATACGCTGGGAAAAGAGCATCACATGACCGTGCCGTCGCGGCTGGTCGATGAGGATACGTTCGAGCAGGGTCATCCGTTCGACGGTTCATCGTTCAGCGGGTGGAAGGGCATTCAGGCTTCCGATATGTTGTTGATGCCCGATCCCAACACTGCCGTGCTCGATCCCTTCATGGAAGAGCCGACGCTGAACATCACTTGCGATGTGGTCGATCCGACCGATGGCAAAGGTTATTCGCGCGACCCGCGCTCGCTGGCGCGCCGCGCCGAGGCGTATCTCAAATCGACCGGCATCGCCGACACGGCCTACTTCGGGCCGGAGCCGGAGTTTTTCGTTTTCGACGCGGTCGAGTGGGATGTCGATATGTCGGGCTGCTACTGCAAGATTTTTTCGAGCGAAGCGCCGTGGATGTCGTCCGAAAAAATGGAAGGCGGCAATCCGGGGCATCGCCCGCGCGCCAAGGGCGGCTATGTGCCGGTGCCGCCGGTGGACAGTTTGCACGATCTGCGTTCGGAGATGTGTTTGACGCTCGAAAAAATGGGCGTGCCGGTCGAGATTCATCATCACGAAGTCGGCTGCGCCGGACAGTGCGAAATCGGCACCCGCTTTTCGACGCTGGTGCAGCGCGCCGATTGGCTACAAATTCAAAAGTATGTCGTGCATAACGTCGCGCACAATTACGGCAAAACGGCGACGTTCATGCCCAAGCCGATCGTCGGCGACAACGGCTCCGGCATGCACGTGCATCAGTCGTTGTGGAAGGACGGCAAGAATCTGTTTTCGGGCGACGGTTACGCCGGCCTCTCGGAAACGGCGCTGTATTACATCGGCGGCATCATCAAGCATGCGCGAGCGTTGAACGCGATCACCAACCCCGGCATCAATTCGTATCGCCGTCTGGTGCCCGGCTTTGAAGCGCCGGTGAAACTGGCGTATTCGGCGCGCAATCGCTCGGCGTCGATTCGCATTCCGTATGTCGCCAATCCGAAAGGCCGCCGCATCGAAGCGCGTTTCCCCGACCCGACTGCCAATCCGTATCTGGCGTTTGCGGCGTTGATGATGGCAGGACTCGACGGCATTCAAAACAAAATTCATCCGGGCGATCCGGCGGATAAAAATCTCTACGATCTGCCGCCGGAAGAAAGCGCCAAGATTCCGACCGTGTCTTCAAGCCTCGAACAAGCGCTCGAAAATCTTCGCCGCGACCGCGAATTTCTGACGCGCGGCGGCGTCTTCTCGAATGATTTGATCGACGGCTTCATCGCGCTGAAAGAGGAAGAAGTCACGCGCGCGCAGATGGCGGTGCACCCGATCGAATACGATTTGTATTACAGCCTGTAAGGAATGAAAGAGGTTTTTGCGTTTCACGGGAAGCGAACATCGCTGAGCGCGAGGTGTCGCTTCGGCGTTTTTCTGCCCGGGTTTTTTCTCCTCTACGCCGGCTCTGCTGCCGCCGAGATTTGTGCTTACGAAAACGCTGACGGCCAATCGTTGTACACCAATGTTTCGCCGGGAGGCGCTTGGAAAAAACGCGAGTGCTTCGCCACTGTCGAAACGCCACCGGATAAAAAAGGCGGCACGACGACAGGGGCGCGCAGCGCGTTGCCGAAAGTCACGCCTGAAAAGCAAAAAGAGCGCGACGCGATGCGTCGCAAAGTGATCGAGGACGAATTGAACGCCGAAAGCAAATTGCTCGAAAGCGCGCGCGCCGCTTACGCGAACGGCGCTCCGGCTGCCCTGCCGGACGAATTTCTCAACCCGAAAAAATACTCCGCCCGAATTGCGCAGTTGCGCGAATCCGTCGATCTGCACGAGCGTAACGTCGAAGCGCTGAAAAAAGAAATTGCCAAGATGTAAGCTTCAGGAATCGGGAATCAGAATGTTGCTCCTTTCCCTCTCCCACGAGGGGAGAGGGGAGAATGTTTGCGGGCGGCAGAATGTAGCCCCTGCATCTGATACCTGATGCCTGATTCCTGATACCCGTATCCCCAATATGGTTACGGTTATAAAACCCTACTGATAAAAAACCTCATGGCACATCCGGCGTGAAGTGCTAGAATCTGGCGCATCGCTTTTTGGTCTATTTCTTGAAGAGGTTTTATCGTGAAAATTCATGAGTATCAAGGCAAGGAAATTCTTAAAAAATTCAACGTGCCGGTTCCGCGCGGACAGGTAGCGTTTTCGGTTGATGAAGCAGTGCGCGCTGCCGAAACGTTAGGCGGTCCCGTATGGGTCGTCAAGGCGCAGATTCATGCGGGAGGACGCGGCAAAGGCGGCGGCGTCAAGCTGGCGCGTTCGCTCGACGAAGTGCGCTCCATCGCGCAGGCGATGCTGGGCATGCAACTGGTGACGCATCAAACCGGACCGGAAGGTCAGAAGGTTCGTCGCTTGTGGATTGAGGACGGTGCCGACATCAAGAAGGAGTTTTACGCCGGAATCGTGGTTGATCGCAACACGCAAACGCCGTGTTTGATGGTGTCGAGCGAAGGCGGCATGGACATCGAAGAAGTCGCCGCCAAAACGCCGGAGAAAATTCACAAGGTCTGGATTGATCCCGTGTCCGGTTTGAGCCAATCGCAAGCCACCGACGCAGCGCGCACTATCGGCATTCCCGATGCGTCGCTCGCGCAAGCGGCGCAAGTGTTGCAAGGATTGTTCAAGGCGTTCTGGGAAACCGATGCGTCGCTGCTTGAAATCAATCCGCTGATTCTCGAAGGCAACGGCAAATTGAAGGCGCTCGACGCTAAATTCAATTTCGACAGTAACGCGCTGTTCCGCCATCCTGAAATTGTCGCGTTGCGCGATCTGGATGAAGAAAATCCGGCGGAGATCGAAGCGTCGAAATACGATTTGTCGTACATCGCGCTCGACGGCAATATCGGCTGTCTGGTCAACGGCGCCGGTCTGGCGATGGCGACGATGGACACGATCAAGTTGTTCGGCGGCTCGCCGGCCAACTTCCTCGATGTCGGCGGCGGCGCGACGACCGAGAAAGTCACGGCGGCATTCAAGATCATGTTGTCGAACAAGCAAGTCAAAGGCATTCTGGTCAACATTTTCGGCGGCATCATGCGCTGCGATACGATCGCCGAAGGCGTCGTCGCGGCGGCGCGGGATGTGAAACTTTCGGTGCCGCTGGTCGTGCGCATGAAAGGCACCAACGAAGATCTCGGTAAACGGTTGCTCAAAGAGTCCGGTCTGCCGATTATTCCGGCAGACAACATGGGCGAAGCGGCGAAGAAAATCGTTGACGCCGTGGCAACGCGATAAGGAGAACGACGATGGCGATTCTGATCAACAAAGATACGCGCGTAATGACGCAAGGCATGACCGGAAAGACCGGCCAGTTTCACACCAGGATGTGCCGCGATTACGCTTTCGGCAAGCAGTGTTTCGTTGCCGGCGTCAATCCGAAAAAAGCAGGCGAAGTGTTTGAGGATGTGCCGATTTATGCGTCGGTGGCTGAGGCGAAAAAGGCGACCGGCGCTAACGTTAGTGTGATTTACGTGCCGCCTGCCGGCGCTGCCGACGCGATTTGGGAAGCGGTGGCTGCCGATCTCGCGCTGGTGATCTGCATCACCGAAGGGATTCCAGTGCGCGACATGGTGCTGGTACGCGATCGGATGCGCAAGGAAAATCGCAAAACACTGCTGATCGGTCCGAATTGTCCCGGCGTGATTACGCCTGACGAAATCAAAATCGGCATCATGCCCGGCCACATTCACAAAAAAGGCCGGATCGGCGTGGTGTCGCGCTCAGGAACATTGACTTACGAAGCGGTCGCGCAACTGACGGAATTGGGGCTGGGGCAATCAAGCGCCGTCGGCATCGGCGGCGATCCGGTCAACGGCTTGAAGCACCGTGATGTGCTGGAACTGTTCAACAACGATCCCGATACCGACGCAGTCGTGATGATTGGCGAGATCGGCGGCTCGGACGAAGAAGACGCGGCGCGTTGGGCGCGTGACCACATGAAGAAGCCGGTGGTCGGCTTCATCGCGGGCGTCACCGCGCCGCCCGGAAAACGGATGGGACACGCCGGCGCCATCATTTCGGGCGGGCAGGGAACAGCGCAGGAAAAACTCGCCGTGCTGGAATCTTGTCGCATCAAAACGACAAAAAACCCCGCCGAAATCGGGCGCTTGTTGAAGTCGGTGCTTTAGCCCTAAATACCACAACAGCGCCCTGCCCTGCGGGGCAAGGCGCTTTCTCTGAGAACACGGCGAAGAAATCATGTTAAAGTGATTTCTTCGCTGTTTTTGCCCCCCCTTTCCCGAATGCTGGATATTTTCGAGCACACTCGCTTCACCATGGTCTGCCAGACCGACAGCGGACGGGTGCGCGATCATAACGAAGATGTCGTTCTGGTCAACGGTTCCGTTGGGCTGGCGGTTCTTGCCGACGGCATGGGCGGCTACAACGCCGGCGAGGTGGCAGCGCGGGTGGCGGTGGATGTCGTCGCCGAAGGCGCGATACAGGCGGTCGAGGACGCCCGCAGCAACGGCAAATCCCTGACTGAGGCCGATCCGGCCATCGGCTTGTCGCGCGCGGGCTTGGTGTTGCGCGATCAGATTCTGCGTGCCAACGAAGCGGTTTTTGAAGCCGCGCTCAATGATCCCGAATACGAAGGAATGGGAACGACGATCGTCGCCACTTTATTGACCGGTCGTCGGCTGGTGGTGGCGCATGTGGGCGATTCACGGTGTTATCGCCTGCGCAATGGCGTACTGATGGCGTTGACGCGCGATCATTCACTGTTGCAGGAGCAAATCGATTGCGGCGAATGGGCGGAAGATGCTGCCAAAAACTTCCCCCACAAGAATCTGGTGACGCGGGCGCTGGGCGCCGAACGTTATGTGCAGGTTGACATTGCTGGGCATGTCGTTGAACCGGATGATTTGTATCTTCTGTGTTCGGACGGATTGACCGACATGCTCGACCCTCCGGAGATGGCGGCGCTGTTGAAAGGCAACGGCGACCTCGAACACAAAGTAACGTCGTTGGTTCAGGCCGCGAATGAAGCGGGCGGACGCGATAATATTTCAGCGGTTTTGATTGGCGTCTCTGCCGAGCCGGCGGTCAAACCGGCAGTGATGCGAAAACGTAAAGTAGCGTGAACATGAAAAAGGTGCGGATTGGCCGGAACACAACGCGCAGAAACTCAAAGGCGTAAACTGGCGGCAACCGCGAAGAAATTTTGATGCAGGAATTTGCCTTATGCCCAAATTGCTTCTTTTTTTGCAGGATGGCGGCGCTCGGGAAGTGCTGTTCGACAAAGACCGGATCACCGTGGGACGGCGTAGCGACAACGATGTTCCGTTGCCCTATCCGGCAGTGAGTGGTCGTCACGCCGTCATCTCGTGTCTGTCGGCAGACAAGTGCTACGTCGAAGATTTGAAAAGTACCAACGGCACGTTGCTGAACGGCGCGCCGATCTTTGAGCGGCAACAGTTGAAAGACCGCGATCAGATTGACATCGGCGGCCAGAAATTCGTCTTCCTCGAAGGCATGAAGCCGGTCGAAGGCGTGAAGCCCAAAAGTGATAAAAGCGATAAAAAACCGAAAGCGCCCAAAGACAACAAAACAACGGCGGTGTCCGAAACCGATGTGACGATTCCGCCCAACCTGTCGTTGACGCCGCCGCACGAATACCTGAATGCGCCGCCGACGATTCCGGGCTTGTCGGAGCCGTTGAGCGAACGGGAACTCGATGAGGAAGAGGCCATCAGCGGGCTGCACTTTCCAACCATTATCAAAACCTCGTCCGACGACAACCACCCGCGCAACAAGGCCAAGAAACCGGCGCCGTTGCCGACGCTGGATTCCGATCTGGTGCCGCCGCCGGCAGTCGAAAGCGATCTCCCGGGCGCGGCGACGCCGTTGCCACTCGAAGAACCGACTTACCATTTGCCGCCGCCGGTGGCTTCGCTCACGGCGGTTGCCGGACCCAACGAGGAACGCCGCTTGCCGCTGCGCTACGGCGAGTATGTGCTGGGGCGTCCGGGCTACCAACTGGCGGTCATTCGCGTCAGCGAAGAAGGTTGCCGCTTGCTGCCGATGGAAGGCGAGCCGCCTATCGAATTGCGCGGCGAAGTCATTTCGCCCGAAGGCGTCTTGCTGGCCGATCAGGACACGTTTACCGTTGGGCGGTCGCCGCTGTTGTTTGAATTGAGCAAGCCAGGGGGCGCGCCGCCTGCATCTTGATAGATGGGCATTCAACGTTGAAACGCCTTGATTTACAGACACACCTTCTCCCAGCGGGGGGGGGGGGAAGGTGTAATGTTTACGGCGCAATGATTTATTCAGCGCATTCTTAAATAAAAACACCCATCGATGGCCATCGCCATCGGCTCCGGAGCCAAACCGGAACAAGGTCTTTACGCCTCGATCATCGCGGGCTTCATCATCTCGGCCTTTGGCGGTAGCCGTTTCCAGATCGGCGGACCGGCGGGCGCGTTCATCGTGCTGGTCGCCACGACCATCGAGCGATTCGGCTACCCCGGTTTTCTGACGGCAACGATCATGGCCGGCATCCTGCTGCTGTTGCTCGGCTATGCGCGACTCGGCTCCTACATCAAGTTCATTCCGCATCCGGTGGCGGTGGGCTTCACCGCCGGCATCGCCATCATCATCGGCGCCGGAGAGATCAAGGATTTTTTCGGCCTCCCGATGGCGCACGAGCCGGTGGCGCTCGTCGCCAAAATTCCGGAGCTGATTGAAGCGCTGCCCATGATCAACTGGCGAACGACGACGCTCGGCATCATCAGCCTGATCGCCATCCTCATGATGCGGCGGCTGGCGCCGCACTTGCCCAGCTTGCTCATCGTCGTTTTTCTTGCCGGCCTCGTCACTTGGGTGTTCGACTTGCCGATCGAAACGATAGGAACGAAATTCGGCGGCATCCCTTCGGGACTGCCCGCCCCGAGCTTGCCGACGGGAATCACGTTTCACCGATTGATCGACCTCCTTCCCTCCGCCATTGCGATTGCGGTGCTGGGCGGTTTTGAATCGCTTTTGTCGGCGGTGGTGGCGGACGGCATGAGCGGGCGGCGGCACCGCTCCAACTGCGAATTGGTGGCGCAAGGCTGGGCCAACATCACCAGCGCGCTGTTCGGCGGACTCTGCGCCACCGGCGCGATTGCCCGCACCAACCAACATCCGCGCTCACGCGCACGGGCCGGTTTCGGGCATCCTGCACGCCCTTTTCGTGCTGGCGTTCGTTCTCATCGCCGCGCCGCTGGCGTACCACGTCCCGCTGGCGGTGCTGGCCGCCGTGCTTCTCACCGTCGCTTGGAACATGATCGAGTTCGATCAGATATTCGCCATTCTGCACACCAGCCGCAGCGAAAGCGCTGTGCTGACGTCCACGCTGCTGCTCACCTGTTTCAAGGATTTGACCGAAGCACTCGCTGTGGGCATTGTTCTGGGCGCGATCCTGTTCATGCACCGCATGGCGCAATTCGTCGAAGTCTCGACCGAAACCAAACTGCTCGGCGACGCAACAGCGGGCGATGACGACAGTGACCCGGCAGCGGTTCAGAACCCCTTTTCGGGCGACGGCATTCTGACTTTCCAAATCGCCGGACCGTTCTTCTTCGGCGCGGCCGGCTCCGTTTCCGCTGTGCTGTCGCGGTTGGGAGAAGCGCCGCGTGCCGTTATCCTTGACCTCTCCGCCGTGCCGTTCGCCGACAATTCGAGAGCGCACATTCTGGTCGCCTTCGCCGAAAAAGCGCACAAGCGCGGCGCCCCGATGTTCGTCGCCGGCGCTTCACGCGCCGTGATCCGCTCGCTGCTGTCGGCGGGATTGTCGCGGCGGCTGGTGCGCTACGCGCCGAGCGTCGCGGTCGCACACGAACGAGCGATGAAACTCATTGCGTAGCGTTTGAGCCTCACGTTCACCCCGCTCTCATCTCGTTTTCGGCAACGCCGCCTCTTTCGGCCACAGCAGCCACAACCGCCCTGTTTCTTTCATTCTGCCCGCTACCTCGCCCGCGTCTTTCCCCGTGCCGCAAAAAAAGTCGGCGCGGATGCCGCCGCGAATGGCGCCGCCGGTATCCTGCGCCATCGTCAAACGTTGCAAGGGCGCACCACCGTTGGGATCAACGGCATCGAGAAAGAATGGCGCGCCGAGCGGCAGAAAGAGGCGGTCGATGGCGATGGAGCGTTGCGCCAAGAGAGGTACGCCCAGCGCGCCGATCGGGCCGTCGATCTTGGCGTCGAGCGAGCCGGGCGCGGGCGGCAGCACTTCACGGAAGAAAACGTAACTCGGATTCTCGTCGAGCAGCGCGGGCAGGGCGTCGGGATGCTGTCGCCCCCATTCCTTGATCGTTTGCATGGACAGATTGTCGCGGTCGATCTCGCCGCGCTGCACGAGAACGCTGCCGATGGCGCGATACGGATGGCCGTTTTGATCGGCGTAGCCCAGGCGAACGACAGCGCCGTCGGGCAGTTGCAAGCGGCCTGATCCCTGAATGTGCAGGAAAAAGGCGGCCATTGCGTCATCGACGTAGTAGAGGGGCGTCGCCGTGAACGCAGCGCCATGATCAATCTCGGCGCGGGAAAAATATGGCATCACTTTGTTGCCGACCAGCCGACCGCGCACACGCTTGCCTTCCAGTTCGGGATAGAGCGAGGCCAGTTCGACGGTCAACAAATCGGCGGGGCGCGCGTACAACGGATAACGGTAGCGCGCGTCCGGCGCGCGGCTGCCGGCTAGCAGCGGCTCGTAATAGCCGGTGATCAGGCCGCGATCCGTGACGCTTCCGTTGTCTTCGATGAGGACTTGCCAGGGCTGAAAGTAATCCTCGAAAAAAGTGCGGATGGCTTCTGTGCTGCCGGAATCAACGGCATCGGCGGCGCGGCACGGCGCTTCCCAGACAGCGCGATTCGCGTCTTTCTTGAGCAGGGCGCGGCAACTCATTTGCCACGCCGGCCAAGCGTCGGCGAGCGCGTCTTGCGACCAGCCGGGCAAGACTTGCCAGGCGACGGGCTGGTAACGCAACGTCGGTTGCTGCGTTTCGGGGGTTGGCGTTGTCGTGCAGCCGGCCAGAAATAAAAGCGCCGGCAAGAAAAGTGCAGGTAGAAAAAAACCTGCCGAAAACAGGATGGCCGGAGACAAAGAAAATCGTCGGAAACGTTTCACAAATTTTCCTAAAAAGTTGCCGCGCGTCGAAGTATAAGCGAAGATAGCGCTGTGTCGAACCCAACGACGTATTCACCCCGCATTTTAACGACCCTCAAGAAAGGACTTCATGAAATACCGGATCGCCCCTTCTCTTCTTTCCGCCGACTTTGCTCGCTTGGGCGAAGAAGTGCGTAACGTCATCGCCGCCGGCGCTGATTTCATCCATTTCGACGTGATGGACAACCATTATGTTCCAAATTTGACGGTCGGCCCGCTGGTGTGTCAGGCCATCAGGCCGCATGCGACCGTGCCGATCGACGTGCATTTGATGGTGCAGCCGGTCGATGCGCTGGTCAGCGAATTTGCCAAGGCGGGCGCGACGTACATCAGTTTTCATCCGGAGGCGTCGCGGCATGTCGATCGCACGATTGCGCTGATCCGCGATTGCGGCTGCAAGCCGGGGCTGGCGTTGAATCCGGCGACGCCGCTGGAGTATCTCGACTGGGCGCTCGACAAGATCGACCTGGCGCTGCTGATGTCGGTCAACCCCGGTTTCGGCGGGCAGGCGTTCATTCCGCACACACTCGACAAGCTGAAGCTGGTGCGGACGCGCGTCGATGCGGCGCAACAACGCACAGGACGCGAGATTCTGCTGGAAGTCGATGGCGGCGTGAAGGCGGACAACATTGCCGCCGCCGCTCGCGCCGGCGCCGACACTTTCGTGGCGGGCAGCGCGGTTTTTTCCGGCGGCGATTATGGGAAAACCATCGGCGCGCTACGAGCGGCGCTGACTTGATTTCTGCGCGGGCGGGTTTGAAACCCGTTCCTACACTCTAATACCTGATACTTGAATGCCCTCTGCCGCACCTTCATTTTTTATCGCGTTGAACGCTCTGGCGTCGTCTCCCCGCTGGCCGCTGCTTTTCATTCATCACGGCTGGGGCGGCGGCATCGCTCGCCATATCGGCGATCTCGAACGGCTGCTCTCTGACCGCTGCGAGATTGTTCACTTGACGCCGGAGAAACCGGGAATTTTCAATTCGCGAGTGCGGCTCGGCTGGCGACGGGAGGGCAAGCATTTCGACGGTGTTTTCACCTTGCCGCAAGAGATGCCGCGCCTCGTCGAAGCGCTCAAAACAATAGGGATTGTTCGCGTTCACCTGCATCACATTCACGCGCTGCCGCCGGAAGTCTTGACGTTGCCGCAGGCGCTGGGTACGCCGCTCGATGTGACCTTGCACGATTATTTTGTGCTCGGCAATCAATACCATCTGGCCGATCATCATGGTCGTTTCGAGGGCGAGCCGCAGGCTGACGAAGGGCAACAGGAAAGTGGCAGCGCAGCGAGCGGCGTTTCAGATGAAGCCGCAAGCGAAACTTCGCGCTGGCCGATAACGACCGCCGAATGGCGGGCGCTGTTTGGCGACGTGTTGCGCCGCGCCGATCGCGTTATTGCACCGTCGCGCGACATCGCCGAGCGTGTGCAACGGATTTTGCCGGAGAGTTTTTCAACATCCTCGCCGCTCATCTGGCCGCATCCCGAAGCGTTGACGCTGCCACCGTCGCGCTTGCGCGTGGCGGCGCTGGGGGCGCTGTCGCCCGAAAAAGGCTTCAATCTCGTTTGCGCCTGCGCCCGCGATGCCGAAGCGCGGAATTTGCCGCTGTCGTTCCGAATCCTCGGCACCACCGCGCAACCGTTGCCGGAATTGCAGTTGTCGCGCTTGTCGATGAGCGGCGAGTACGATGAAGCCGATTTGCCGGCGCTGCTTGCCGCCGAAAAGCCGGATGTGTTTTTCTTTCCGGCGCAAGTTCCCGAATCGTTTTGCTATGCGTTGACGCCGGCGTTGTTGAGCGGCAAGCCGATCGTGGCCTCAAAGCTGGGCGCGTTGGCGGAACGCTTGCGGGAAACGCCGCGCGCCGTGTTGCTGCCGTGGGACAGCGAGGCCGCCGAATGGAACGAGGCGTTGTGCCGCTTCGCACCGAAAATTTCAACAGCGCCCGCGTCTTGCGAGACGGAAGCGGCGTACCGCCAACGTTATCTCGAAGCGTTGCCTGCGGAACTGCGACCGGCGCGTAGTGTGGAAATCACAGTCGGCAGCAACGGCTGGTCGGAACCGCCGAAAGACAAAAGCGAAGAAAAGAGCGAAAACAAGAGCGACGATGGCGAGTCTGTCGATGTCTTTGCAGAATTGTTCGATCTTTACCACGCCGGCGTCGGTTGCGGCCGCAAGGAAGCGAGAGCAGAGTTGCGGCGGCGCTTGAAAGCGCTGCGTGATGCGCCGCCGCCCCCGCCGCCCCCGCCGCCCGCGCCGGACTGGTGGCTTGCCTGGCTGGAGCGCAAAGCGACGTGGCGACAAAGAAGGTTGCGCGTCGCGCAAATGGCGCGCAATGCGCTGTACATCTTCCAGACCGCCGGTTTGCGGGGCGTGGCAAAGCACAGTTATAAAAAAATCACCCGCCGCAACACGGCGTGGATGATGCCGTTCGCGCCCCAAGCGCAGGAAACGCAAATAACGCCTTTAACGGTTGCATCATCGCCCGCGCCGCAGGTGTCGATTCTGATCGCGGCGTATGGCGAGCCGTTGGCCACATTCAGTTGCATCAAAAGCGTTCACGAAAACACGCAAGATATTGCCTACGAAGTGCTGGTGCTCGACGACGCTTCGCCCGAACCGCTGCAAACGCAACTGGCGGGCGTCGAAGGCGTGCGTTTTATCCGCCAGCCGAAGAACCTCGGTTTTCTCAAGAACTGCAACGAAGGCGCCAAAGAAGCGCGCGGCGAAATCCTCGTTTTCCTCAACAACGACACACTGGTGACCGAGGGCTGGCTGACCGCTTTGGTTGATACTCTCGACCAAACGCCCGACGCCGGACTGGTCGGCGCGCAACTGTGTTATCCCGACGGCCGTTTGCAGGAAGCGGGCGGCATCGTTTTCAACGACGGTTCGGCGTGGAATTACGGGCGAAACGACGATCCGAATCGCCCGGAGTTTCATTACTGCCGCGATGTTGATTACTGTTCGGGCGCCTGCATCGCGCTACCGCGGACGTTGTGGGAACAACTGGGCGGCTTCGACGAGCGTTTCGCGCCCGCTTACTACGAGGACACCGATCTGGCGTTTCAAGTGCGCGCCGCCGGCAAACGGGTGCTGTATCAGCCCTTGGCGCGAGTGATTCACTTTGAGGGGCAGACGTCGGGTACCGACGAAACGCAAGGCGTCAAGCGTTATCAAGTCATCAATCAAACGACGTTTCTCGACAAATGGCACGTCGTGCTGGCGCAACAGCCTGAGCGCTACGGCGACATTCGCCGCGCCGCCGAACACGCCGCGCACACCCGCATTCTGATGCTCGACGCCTGCATGCTGACGCCCGACCGCGATTCGGGGTCGTTGCGGATGTGGCATCTTCTGCGTCTCTTGGCGAAGTCCGGGCGCAAAGTCACCTTTGCTGCCGTTTCGCTCGAATACCGCGCGCCTTACGTCGGGCAATTACAGGCGGACGGGGTCGAAGTGCTGCATCTGCCGTACTTCAATTCCATCGAAACCTTTTTGCAATCGCGCGCAAGCGAATACGACGTGATCGTGCTGTCGCGCCTCGAAGTGGCGGCGCGATGGCTCTCGGCGGTGCGCAAGTGGGCGCCGCGCACCTTCGTGGTTTACGACACGGTGGATTTACATTTTCTGCGCACCGAGCGCGAAGCCGAGGTTCTGGACAGCGCGGCAACTCGCGCTCAGGCAGAAACGCAACGAAAACAGGAGCTGCAACTGATTCGCGCCGCCGACCGCGCTTGGGTCGTGTCGCCGGTCGAGCAATCATTGCTGGCGCCGCTGCTTCCCGGTAAAAAAATTGCTTTGCTGTCCAACATCCACGAACCGAAACCCGACGGCCTGACCTTCGGCGAACGCGCCGGTCTGCTTTTCATCGGCAGCTTCCGGCATCCGCCCAACGTCGATGCGATGCTGTGGTACGGGCGCGAAGTGCTGCCGTGGCTGCGGCAGCTTTTGCCCGGCGTCGTCACCACCATCATCGGCGGCGATCTGCCGGCGTCGGTGAAAGCGCTGGCGGCGGACGATGTGATCGTGACCGGCTACATCGAAGACATCGAGCCGTATTTTGCCGCAACGCGCGTGTCGATTGCGCCGCTGCGCTACGGCGCCGGCGTCAAAGGCAAAGTCAATCAAGCAATGAGCTACGGCGTGCCGGTGGTCGTGACGACGATGGCCGCCGAAGGCATGCGTCTGACCGATGGCCTTGACGCCCTGATTGCCGACGACGCCCAGGCATTCGCCGAAGCAATTGCGCGGGTTTATCAGGATGAAACACTGTGGCGGCAACTGTCGGCGGCGGGGCGCGACAACATTCAGACACATTTTTCGCGCGAAGTGGCGGCGCGGGAACTGGAAAAAACGCTGGAGATGGCGCAACGGGTTTCGGGAAACTGATTCCCAGAAACAGGTTGCTCATGTAGGACGACTTGTAGTTGCCGCTACCGCTTCCCATAGGAAAAACTGCCTTCGCGGCAGCCTGCCCCTCTCCGAAAGAGGTATTTTCCCCTATGGAAACACCCCCGTTTTTTTCTCATTCTTGCAACACTACGCTTTTCTCTATGAAAAAACTGCCTCTTACTGCTTTTTTTCTCTCGAAAATGCGGTATAGTCGCCGCGATGAGATGGGGAAAACCCATAGACAGGAGGGGCCATCTCAGAATGATTGGTTTATCGACTAAAAGGAAGGAAAACCCATGGCTAAAGCCAAGAAAGCAGTGAAAAAAGCGGCCGCGAAGAAAGCGGTCAAGAAAGTAGCGAAAAAAGCTGTCAAAAAAACGGCAGCGAAAAAAGTAGCTAAGAAGGCCGTCAAGAAAGTAGCGAAAAAAGCTGTCAAAAAAACGGCAGCGAAAAAAGTAGCCAAGAAGGCCGTCAAGAAAGCTGCGGCAAAGAAAGTCGCCAAGAAAGCAGTGAAGAAAGTGGCCAAAAAAGCCGCTAAAAAACCTGCGGTCAAACGTAAACCCAACCCGGCGTTCATGCGCCCGATGATGCCGTCGGCTGCGCTGGCTGAAGTCGTTGGCCAAGCTCCGCTGCCGCGCACGGAAATCACCAAGAAAGTTTGGGAATACATCAAGAAGAACAAACTGCAAGACATCATCAACAAACGGATGATCAATGCAGACGACAAATTGAAGGCCGTCTTTGGCGGCAAGACCAAAGTGTCGATGTTCGAAATGACCAAGTTGATCTCGAACAATTTGAAGTAAGCGCCAAAACCAACGTTTTAGCACTGAATGAAAGGGCCGGTAACTCTACCGGCCTTTTTTATTTTTTGTTCAAAACACCTTCGCCTCCGATAAGCACGATTTGACTCCTCCCTTCTCCACCTGTGGGAGAGGAGGAGGGAGTGAGGCGGAGTTATTGTTGCGGGCGGTCGAGGGCGGTCGCTTCTACGCAATCATGCGTGCAGCCCATTTCGTTTCGACGCTGCAATCTGTTGCTGTCATTCTGCGCGAAGTCGCAGAATCCGGAAAAGAACGGCATGGATTCTGCAACTCCGCTTCGCTTCGTGCAGAATGACGAAGGAGGGGGAACGGAATCAAAACCTCTGCTCATTCTAGCGAACGCAGCGCGTCGAGCACGATTTCTTTTTGCAGTAATTCCGGCAGCAGGTGCGGCGGTTTCCCCGGCGAATAGAACACATAAACCGGTACGCCACTGCGGCCAAGCGCAGTGAGCGCTTGGGTGATGGCCGGGTTGTAGCTCGTCCAGTCGGCGCGCATCAAAACGACGCCGCGTTGCGCAAACGCCTGCTGCACTTCGTCGGTGTCGAGCACCCATTTTTTGTTGACCTGACACGTCACGCACCACGCGGCGGTGAAGTCAACGAACACGGTTTTTCCGGCAGCGTTTTCACGCGCCACCGCCGCCGCGCTGTACGGTTGCCAAAGCGTGGTTTGCACGGCTTCCGTGGTTTGCGCCACGTCTTTTGGCGTTGCTTTCGACGTTGCGAAAAACACCGGCGAGATCAGCCAGCCCACCAAAACGACGCTCACCGCCGTCGTCGCCATCCAGGCGATTTTAACGCGATCCGAGCGGCCTGCCGCCATCCGGTAACCGTGCCACGCCCACAGCGCTAAGGCCACCGCCACCAGCGCCAGCAAGAGCCGCAATTCGACGTCGCCGGAAATTTGCGCGCCGAGCACCCACGCCAACCACGCCACCGTAGCGTAGAGCGGAAACGCCAACACTTGCCGCAAGCGTAGCATCCAGGCGCCGGGCTTCGGCAAAAACCGTTGCCAGGCCGGAAAGAGCGCCAGCAGCGCATACGGCAGCGCCATGCCCACGCCCAGCATGGCAAAGACGACGAAGGTGGTCAGCGCGTCCTGCGTCAGCGCAAAGCCCAGCGCCGCGCCCATGAACGGGGCAGTGCACGGCGAAGCGACGATCACCGCCAAGAGGCCGGAACCGAAAGCGTCGAGCAAACGGTTTCGCGCCGTCCAGCCGAGCATCCCCGACGGCGCCAGCGCGCCGAACTCGAAAACGCCGGAAAAATTCAGCGCCATCACAAAAAAGAGCATCGCCAATCCGGCAATCACCAACGGCGATTGCAACTGAAAGCCCCAGCCCAACTGTTCGCCCGCCGCTCGCAGCGCCAGCAGCAAAGCGGCCAGCGCCAGAAACATCAGAATCACGCCGGCGCTGAACGCCAGCGCTTCGTGCCGCAGCGTGGCGCGGTTGTCGCCGTGTTTGACAAAGCCCAACACCTTCAGCGAAACGATCGGGAACACGCAAGGCATCAGATTCAGAATCACGCCGCCCAGCAACGCAAAAAGCGCCGCCAAGCTCAGCGAAAAGTTTTTTTCGGAAGCGCCGTTTTTTTCGTCGCCGCGATGGCTTGGCGTCGTGTCGGTAACAGACACCCCCGGCGGTTGCGCCGTCGGCGGCGCGTTGAATTTCGGCGCCGCCCCCGCCGACACTGCGCCTTTCACCGGCACGTCGATCGTCACCGACGTGCCGTCAGCTTCACTCCACGGTTGCG
>JAITBX010000086.1 GCA_031283405.1 Burkholderiales bacterium
CAATGATGCAGATGACGACCATCATTTCCAAAAGCGTGAAGCCACGTTGCAACACAAAAACTCTCCTCACAAACTCGCTTCGCTGTCGAGGCGGCGGGCGGCGGCGATCAGCGTCAGTAACAACAGCGCCAACGGCACAACGTAAGCCCAAGCGACATCGGCAGCGGGCAACATTTCGCCGCGCAAGGCGCGGGTAAGCAACAGATAATGACCGGCGACCGGAATGGCGGCGATGCCTTCCGGCTCGCGTTGTTGCAGCAGCATTTGCATGATCGGCAACAATGAAAAAAGCAGCAGCAAAATCGACGTCCCTGCCTGCGCTTCGCGCACCGAGCGGCTGTGAATGCCGACGTAAAAATGCAGCGCCGGCAACAGCAACGCGATCGGCAACAGCGTGACGGCAAAGCGCGCCACTTCATGCGCGCCGAAAAGAAACGGTATGCCGATCGGCGGCAAGGGCGCGAAACACAGCGTCAAATAAAAACCCGTCAACGTCAACGCGACGGCGATAACATTGACGATGGCCGCCGCCGCCCACTTACCGCTGACGATTTCAAACGGTTGCGCCGGCGTGATCGACAGCGGTTGCAACGATTGCCGCTCGCGCTCGCCGGCGCCGGCGTCGAGCGCCACCGCCATACCTCCCGCCAGCGTGGCGAAGAGCGCGTAAAACGCAATGAGCGAAAGAATCAGCGCGCCTGATTGTTGCGGCGTTGCCAAATTGATTGCGTCGATTTTCAGAGGCGCGGCAACGGCGGGCGCGATGCCGCGCAGCAACAGCCGCATCTTTCCCCACTCTTGCCCGTAAGCGGCCAGCAAATGTTCGATCTGCGTGATAGTGACCTGCGCGCGATCGCGCGAGCGATCATAGACGAGTTGCACGGAAGCGGCGCGACCGGCGGCAACTTCGTCGGGAAAATCTTTGGGGATAATCAGCGCAACATCGAGACGGCCTCGGCGAATCTGATTTTCGTAATCGTCCGGCAACGGTTTCAATATCACTTGCTGGCGCTCCAGAAAAGCGATCAACGCGGGCGCGTTGGCGTTTCCTTGCACGGCCAGCGTCAGCGTTTGCGCGCGTTCGCTTTGGGTGGCGAGCAGATTGAAAATCAGAATCAGCAACAAGGGACCGACGAGCAGCGGCGGCAGCAGAATCATCAACAACGTGCGGCGATCACGAAAAGCATCGAGGCACTCTTTGCGCAAAACGATAGCGGCGCGCCGCCATGAAAACCATGGTTTCATGCCGCGCTCCTTTCGTCGTTTTCGAGCAACGCGAAGAAAGCGTCTTCGAGTGAAGACTGTACAGTTTGGTTGCGAAAATCATCGGCGGTTCCCTGCGCAATCAAGCGGCCATGATTCAACACCACGATGGTGTCGCAGAGCGCCGCCACTTCCGACATGACGTGTGATGAAAAAATCAAACACTTGCCCTGATCGCGCAACACGCGCAGAAAGTCGCGCAGCAAACGCACGCTCATCACATCGAGGCCGTTGGTCGGTTCGTCGAGCAAAACGACCGGCGGATCGTGAATCAGCGCGCGCGCAATCGCCACTTTCATCCGCTCGCCTTGCGAAAAACCTTCGGTTTTGCGATGCGTGAGTGAGCGCAGATCGAGCATGTCCAGCAACAACGCGATGCGCTCATTGAGCAGAGAATCGTCCATGCCGTAGAGTGCGCCGAAGTACGCGATGTTTTCAAAAGCGGAAAGGCGCGGATACAAACCGCGCGCGTCGGACAACACGCCAATGCGGCGGCGCACTTCCTGACGCTCGGCAACGATATCAAAATCGGCCACGCGAGCGCTGCCCTCATCGGGAACGAGTAGCGTTGACAGCATGCGCAGCAAAGTAGTTTTGCCGGCGCCGTTGGGGCCGAGCAAGCCGGTGATTTTCCCCGGCGGCGCGCAAAAGCTGACATCGGCAACCGCGCAGATGTCGCCGCGTTTGTTTGCCTTACGCTTTCCAAACCATTTGCCGAGATGCGTCAGTTCGATCATGGCGAAAATGAAATCGTTAAGGCGCGGGCGTTAGCCGATTCGACCACAACATCGGCGGCGCGCTGTTTTCGAGATGTTCGACGCAGCTTTTCGGCAATGCCGAGAGATCAGCCGTCTTGATAAAAGCGGCGAGCAGTTGCGGCGCGCAGGCTTGCGTCGAAACGATATGGCCGACGCCGTTAGCAGTAATGAAGCGATGTTTCGTCAACGTTTGCGCAGCTTCTTCGGCGTAAGCCGAGGGCGTGACCGGATCAAGCGCGCCGGAAAGCAACAACACCGGAATGCTGTCGTTGACAACCGGCGTTCCCCAATCTGCCGGTAGCGTTGCGGCCGGCCAATGTTCGCAAGCGGTGAAAGATTGTTTTGCGAGCGCGGCGACACGCGGCAATTCGGTTTGCAACGCCGCGCGCTCGACGGCGGCAACACGCGGCACATCTTCGGCGCAAGTGATCGCGTAATAAAGCGGAAGATTCATCTGCCCTTCCAGCGTCGAAGAAAACGACTGCGCCAACGCCAACAGCGGCGCAAAATCATCATGCAGCGCGGCCGTCAAAATCTGCGGCAACAACGCCGCGGTGTCGGGCGAATAAATCAACGGCTGCAACGCCGACAGCGTCATGTCGGCACCGAGTTGCAGCGTTTCGACTTCGCCGGTGCGCGGATCGGCGAAGGTGATGGCGCGACCGGGCGCGGCCAGCTTCTTCATCAACGTGTCGAGCGCAACGGCGGGCGAAGGCTGCAAGGTTTTGCAACTTGCTGACGCTTCGCAATTTTGCAGCACGGCGTTCAACCGCGCTTCGCGCGAACGCCAGGCGTTTAACGTGAGGCGAACCGACGGCGACATCACGCCGTCGAGCGTCAAAGTGCGCAGGTGTTGCGGATAACGTCGCAGGTATTCGAGCGCGACGCGAGTGCCGTAGCTGCCGCCCCAAAGATTGATGCACGGCAGCTTGAGCGCGTTGCGCACGGCTTCGATGTCTTCGACGAACGCCGAAGTGCCGTAGTCGAGCGGATTCACCGATTGCGCTGCCAGTTGATCGAGGCATTGATTGACTTTGGCGTTGATGTCGATCGAAATGGTGTCGCTCAAGGTTTCATGTTGTTCGTCAAGCGCGGCGCATTGCAACGGCGATGAATGTCCTGTGCCGCGCTGGTCGATCAACAGAATGTCGCGGTAACGGCGAATGTCAACCAGCGCTGCCGCGAACGGAGCCAGCGCCGATGCCGCTTGCCCCGGTCCGCCGGCCAGCAGAATGAGCGGATCGACTTCGGGGTGCGGCGCGTTGGCCGGCAAGCGCGCGATGTGCAGCGACAGCGTGCCGCGTTCCGGGTGAGCGCGATCCTTCGGAACATCAAGGCGCGCGCATTGAATTTCCATCGACAGCGACGGCAATCGGCACGGCTCGAACGACAGAGGCTTCAGATTTTTTGAGGAAGGCTCAGAGGAAGAAGAACAAGCCGTGATGA
>JAITBX010000184.1 GCA_031283405.1 Burkholderiales bacterium
GTAGCTTGGCTCCGAAAATCCGTGCCGCCGACACATCTCTTTGATCGGTATGCCACTATCCGCTTCCCGTAAAAATCCTATGATCTGTTCTTCCGAAAACCTCTTCTTCATTTCCAATATCCTTTGTCTTTGGGATTGGACTCTAATTCCAGCCGCTACTCAATTCCGGGGGGACGTCGGCCTCTATAAAACGAAAGGCGGGCACGTCGCTTCGCTCCTTTGCCCACCCCACAGATGCTACCCCCATGAGGGCGGCAATTTTTCATTCATGCGCAGCAAAAAATGTCCTTCCCGAAAACTTCATTGTGTTGCCAGGCGGCGCGAATGAAGAAAGTGCGTTATCGAGGATCGGCGTCAAGGTTGAAAAGCAACATCGGCAACGACGATTTCAGCGTAAGCAGGAAAGCGCAGCGGCGTTCCCCACGTGCCGAAACCGCAGGAGACGATCAGCGTGTAAGTTCCTTCTGTCAGCATCCCCCATGTTTTTTGATAGAAAAACGGAACGATGAGGTTGAGGGGGAAAAACTGGCCGTTGTGCGTGTGGCCGGAGAATTGCAGATCAATCTTTTGCGCGACGGAGGTGTCGATTTCGCGCGGCTGATGGTCGAGCAGAATCCACGGCGTCGCCGGATCGGCGCGCGCTGTCAGCGCAGCGAGTGAAGCGCGCTTGCCGGCAAAGTCACGCGAAACGCTCGAAGGCGCGAAGGATGTGCCGCGACTCCAATCGTCGCGCCCGATCAGAGTGATTCCCGGATCGTCGAGGTAAAGCGTTTCGTCGCGCAACACGCGCATGTTGGAACGGGTGTAAGCGTCGATATTACGCTGCGGCGATCCGCCGCCGAAATATTCGTGATTGCCCATAGTGACGTAAACGCCGTAGCGGCTTTGGAGCCCGCCCAAGATGCGGGGCATGCCTTGATCGAAATACGGTTTGACTGAGCTGTCGATGATGTCGCCGGTGATAACGATCATGTCCGGTTGCAAACGGTTGACACGCTCCACCATGCTTTGCATCAGCGCGACGGAGCTGATCCGGCTGATGTGCAAGTCGGAAAGTTGAACGATGCGCAATTGTTGCGCACCGCTTTTCAGCGGCTTGTGAACAGTCAACGAGTAATGCGTCTCGCGCGGCGTGTAAGCATTGTGAAGCCCCCAAATAACTTGCAGGACGGTTACGCCCAACACGAAAAAGCCCGGATAGTGCGGATGACGGCAAACGTAGGCGCGCACGCCTCGCAGGAAAGGCAAGCAACGCGCGATCAGCGCCAGCGCGTCAACGATCAAGGTCGTGGCGAATCCCATCACCAGTGCGCCGTAAAGTGTGCCGCTGCCGAGAAGCAGCCAGGGCGGCAACGCCACGCCGTACCTTCGGCTGGAATAATGCGCCAGCGGAAAACTCGCCATGATGATAATGACGAGCGGCCAGAACACATACCACGCCATGAGCCAACGCGGCAACATCGCGCCGAACGCCCGTCGAATCCGCCAACCCAAGTAAGTTCCCAGAATGGCCGGAATGGCGAACATGGCGAAAAAAAAGTAATTCATGAAAGAGCGCTCATGGCGTCAAAGACGGTTTCAGGGAACTTATAACGAAAGAAGGCATCAATTATAGTTGCAAGGTTTGGGGATGAGCGACGTTGAATTGTCTTGATCGTAACATCAAGCAATCTTGCAGAAGATTTCAAGGCGATTTAAGCCTAAGGGGGCTGGCTGCGCGCACGCGCAGCCTTTTTTGCACGGCGCGCCCGCGTTCTCTTATTCCCGATCCCTGCCAGCTAGCCATTTCCCCGGGGGCTGTTATAATGCCGACTTCGCGCGGCGCGGGATGACACTTGCGCTGTGAATAAATCCAGCCAAAGCCGGTGTAGCTCAGTTGGTAGAGCAGCTCATTCGTAATGAGAAGGTCGGGAGTTCGATTCTCTCTACCGGCACCATTCATCTTATCGCTCATCATGCGCCTTTCCCGCTTTTACCTGCCGACGCTCAAAGAAGCTCCGGCTGAAGCCGACATCACCAGTCAAAAACTGATGTTGCGCGCCGGACTGATTAAAAAAGCTTCGTCCGGCATTTACAACTGGCTGCCGCTGGGTCTCATCACGCTGCGCAAAGTGGAAAATATCGTCCGCGAAGAAATGAACCGCGCCGGCGCACTCGAACTGCTGATGCCGAATGTCGTTCCCGCCGAATTGTGGCAGGAGACGGGGCGCTGGGACAAATTCGGTCCGCAACTGCTCAAAATCCGTGACCGTCAGGAGCGCGATTTTCTGTTCGGCCCGACGCACGAGGAAGTCATCACCGACATCGTTCGCAAAGATGTGCGCAGCTATCGTCAACTGCCGGTCAACCTGTATCAGATTCAAACCAAATTCCGCGATGAAATCCGGCCGCGTTTCGGCGTGATGCGGGCGCGCGAATTTATCATGAAAGACGCTTACTCGTTCGACGCGGACGAAGCCGGCATGTTGCGCTCGTATCAAATCATGTACGACACTTACGCGCGCATTTTCACGCGGCTCGGTCTCGCCTTCCGCGCGGTCGCGGCGGACAACGGCGCCATCGGCGGCATCGCGTCGCATGAATTTCAAGTGCTGGCCGACTCGGGCGAAGATTTGATCGCCTATTGTCCCGACTCCGATTACGCTGCCAATATCGAATTGGCCGAGGCCGTCGCTCCGGCAGAATCCCGTCCTGCTGCTTCGGAGGCCATGCAAAAAGTTGCTACGCCGGAGATGACGACTTGCGAAGCCGTCGCGCAACTGCTCGGCTTGCCGCTCGATCGAACGGTGAAATGTTTGATGATCGTTGCCGACGAAAAAATGCACATGCTGCTGATTCGCGGCGATCATTCAATGAACGAAGTCAAAGTCGGTAAACTGCCCGGCTTCTCCGGCTGGCGCTGGGCGTCGGACACCGAAATTGTCGAAGCGTTGGGATGCGTGCCCGGCTATTTGGGACCGGCGCATTTGCCAACTCATGTATCGAAAACCATGCCGCTGATTGCCGATCGTTCCGTCGCGGTCATGGCCGATTTCATCTGCGGCGCCAATGAAGCGGGCTTCCACTTGCGCGGCGTCAACTTCGGGCGTGATGTGCGCGAGCCTGACGCCGTGGCCGATCTGCGCAACATCGTCGCCGGCGACCCGTCGCCCGACGGCAAAGGCGCGCTCGAAATTTTGCGCGGCATCGAAGTCGGCCATGTTTTCGCGCTGGGCCATGTTTACGCCGAAGCGATGGGCGCGACCTATCTCGACGCGCAAGGCGAATCGAAAGTGATGGAGATGGGCTGCTACGGTATCGGCGTCACTCGCATCGTCGCCGCCGCCATTGAGCAGCATCACGACGAGCGCGGCATTCTTTGGCCGCAAGCGATGGCGCCGTTCACCGTTGCGCTCGCGCCGGTCGGCTACGATCGCAACGATGCTGTGCGCGCCGCCGCCGATCTTCTCTATGAAACGCTCGTTGCGCAAGGCGTCGAAGTGTTGCTCGACGATCGCGGCGAACGCCCCGGCGTTATGTTTGCCGACCTTGAACTGATCGGCATTCCGCACCGGATCACCATCGGCGACCGTGGTTTGAAAGAAGGCAAACTCGAATATCAATCGCGCCGCGCAACAGGAAAGAACGATGTGACTGCCGTTCCCGTTGACGAGATTGTAACTTTCATTCTGAAAAAGCTGGCCGATGCCGCCCCGCCCCGCCCTATCTGACCGATAATAACGAGATGGCCTCCGTTTATTTTTCCTCGCTTTTGCGTTTCCCGCTTTTGCGTTTATCTTTTCGTTGCCTGCTCGCTCTGCTGACAAGCAGCGTCATCGCATCTTCCGCCTTCGCCGGCGCGCAAGTCGAAGAAGCGTTGGCGCCTTCGGTCGTCGCCGGTTTGCAGCGCTCATTGTCGGATCGCCCTGTTCCCGCTGATTACGCCAACCGCCCCGACGTGCAAGCGTGGGTTGCCGCCATTTCGCCGAAACTCGCCAAGCGTTTGCCCGACGAGCGCGAACGGTGCGAACTGCTTGCCACGGTGCACTACGAAGCCACTCGCGCCGGCCTCGATCTGCAACTGGTGCTCGGCGTTATCCATCACGAAAGCGGATTCAACAAATACGCCGTCTCCGTCGCCGGCGCGCGCGGCTACATGCAAGTGATGCCGTTCTGGGTCAAACAAATCGGCAGCGCCGAACAAAATCTTTTTCACCTGCGCACCAATCTGCGCTACGGTTGCGTCATTCTGCGCTACTACCTCGACCGCGAAAACGGCGACCTCTTTCGCGCGCTGGGACGCTACAACGGCAGCCTCGGCCGCGCCGAGTATCCGAACGCCGTCGCCGCCGCAATGAAGCTCTACGAAATCCCGAAGGCTTCCGCTGGCGAAAAAGTTGCCGCTGCCGGTTCGGCGAAACCGTAAACCAGCGACCTGAGGTGTAGCGTAAACCGCAACGCCGTTTCTTCCTCGCGCCTCTATCGCGGTCGCTTCGCGCCGTCGCCGACCGGCTCGCTGCATTTCGGCTCGTTGCTGGCGGCGCTGGCGAGTTATTGCGACGCTAAACACGTCAGCGGCGAATGGTGGGTGCGCATCGAAGATGTTGACGGCGGTCGCGAAGCGCGCGGCGCGGCTGAAGACATTTTGCAAACGCTGCATCGTTATGGTTTTCGCTGGGACGTTGAAGCGCCGCGCCAATCGACACGCAGCGCTCGCTATCAACAAGCGCTCGAAGCGTTGATCGCCAACGGCTGCGTTTATCCTTGCACGTGCAGCCGCCAACGTTTGCAACACGCGCCGCTCGGCGCATCCGGCGAGCGCGTCTATCCGGGATACTGTCGCCCTGCGCTCGGCACAACGTTTTCCTTCGACGATCATAAAACCGCCGCGTGGAGGCTGCGCGTTCCTCCGTGCGTTCCGTCAGCGCCGCGCCGTTTCACTGACTTCGTGCAAGGCGAGCAAACGCAAAATCTTTCCGATGAATGCGGCGATTTTATTCTCAAACGCCGCGACGGTTTTTACGCTTACCATCTGGCCGTCGTCGTCGATGATATCGATCAAGGCATCACCGACATCGTGCGCGGCGCGGATTTGCTGGCGCTAACGCCGCGCCATTTGTGGTTGTACGAATGTCTTGGTTATCCGCCTCCTCGCTATGCGCACATTCCGATTGCCGTCACTTCGGATGGCCAAAAATTGTCCAAGCAAACGCGCGCGCCGGCGCTGCCGGAAAACCCGTTGCTGGCATTGCTTGCCGCTTGGCGTTTTCTGGCGCAAGCGCAACCGCCGCAATCTTTTTCGACGCCCGCTGCCTTCTGGGAATGGGCGATCGCGCACTGGAATCCGAACGCCATTCCGCGCGTCGCCGCGTTGCCAATACCACTTGACGCCATATGACGCAGCAGGCGCGTATAATTATAGATTCCGCAAAGTATTTCATCACGAGAAAATTTTCATGACCACACTGGTTGTTGTACGCAAAAACGACGAAGTTGTCGTCGCCGCCGATTCACTCACCACTTTCGGCGACACCAAACTGGCAGCGCCTTACGATCAAAGCTACGAAAAAATTCTGTGCCACCGCGGCAGCTACATTGCCTTGTGCGGTTCGGCGGCGCATCAACTGGTTTTTGAAAGCCTGCTGGCGCAAAACCCGCTCGACCTGTCGAGCAAAGCGGCCATCTTCGAGAGCTTTCGCAAACTGCATCCGCTGCTGAAGGATTTGCATTTTCTCAATCCGAAAGAAGAAGAGGACGATCCTTACGAGTCGAGTCAGATGACCGCGCTGATCGCCAACGAGCGCGGCATCTTCGGCGTCTATTCGATGCGCGAAGTTTTCGAATACACCCGCTTCTGGGCAGCCGGTTCGGGGCGCGATTACGCGCTGGGCGCGATGAACGCCGTGTATCCGCACATCGACAGCGCCGAAACCATTGCCCGCTTGGGCATTGATGCCGGCGCGGCCTTCGATAAAAATACGGCGCTTCCGTTGACGCTTTACAAAACGCGCTTGCACACTTCCGAGTGATACTAATTTGTAATCACTCATAAACAAATCTTTTTTTGAATAAACGACCCCGCGCCAAGAGCGTGGGGTATTAGAAAGTGCCATTAGAAAAGTTTTAGCTGTCTCAAATCCTCT
>JAITBX010000213.1 GCA_031283405.1 Burkholderiales bacterium
ACAAATCCTATGATCTGTTCTTCCGAAAACCTCTTCTTCATTTCCAATCTCCTTTGTCTTTGGGATTGGACTCTAATTCCAGCCGCTACTCAATTCCGGGGGGACGTCGAAAACGGCTGGGGTTTGACGGTTCTTAATAATTTCCATGATCCCAACTATTTCTTTGTTCCCTAGTACAACTATGATGCTTCCGGTAACCCCGTCTGGTATCTCTTTCAAGGCAAAGGCCTAATACCTATAGACGCGCATGCGGAGGGAATTCGGGCAGATATCTGCCACTACAGCGGGCCGAAATGGGGAATTTTCCCTTACGACAACAGCCAAGCCTCAGATTGCACTGTTTTGGGGCGCGCTTCGTTGACGTTCAAATCGCCGACGACGGCAACGTTCCAATACACCCTCGAAGGAGCAAGCCGCACCATCGAGCTTCAAAAGATCGAGTAGCTTCGATTCATTCGCAGGGGCACGGGGCGCCGTGCCTCTGCGGAGGCGGGTGGCAACGCGTAGGTTGCGAACTGCAAAGTTGGGAAGTTGCCAAAAACCGCGCCAAGGGCGCGCATCATCATAGCCTATGGCGAAGCCATAGGTTCAGGTTACGGCAATTCGCGCGGGCTGAAAGCTCGCGTTATCATCCATCGCCATCTTACGGCGCCGCTCTTGTTTTTACAAGGCAGAATGATGCGGGCTTTCAGCCCGCGCGGCTTCGCTCTTCCGTTACCCAGCCCTGCGGGCTGGGCTATGATGAAATGCGCTTTTGGCGCTGAAAGTTTTGTCAGCACGGTAGATTGTGGGTGAGTTTACGAACCCCAACGGGTCGATGCTGCAACGAGCGAAGCGAGTCGTGGCGGCGCAGCTTTGTACATTCCGACGTATCGCTGACAGGTGTGAAGATTGCGTCATTTGAAACGCCGCTACATTGGGGTTCGCTTTGCTCCTCGCAAAGACCCCCTTTTGAAAGGGGCAGCCCGACGCAGGAGGGCTGGGGTTTGTTGATGTTGCGCAAACCCCGGCTTTCGGCCACCCCTTTCCGAAAGGGGTTTACAACAACTCAACCAATAATCCGTCCGCCGCGTCGACGATAGTGCGTCGGCAGAAGATTCATGCCTGCGCTGTTGATGCGGCAAATGGCGCAGGCCAGCGCGTCGGCGGCGTCGGCGGTTGGCGCGGCGGGCAGTTGAAGCAGGTGTTGAACCATGTGTTGCACCTGCTTTTTTTGCGCTTTGCCATGGCCGACGACGGCCTGCTTGATCTGATTGGCGGTGTATTCGTAAACCGGCAACCCCGCCATTACCAGCGCTGTGATCGCGCCGCCGCGCGCTTGCCCCAAGAGCAAGGTCGATGTCGGATTGACGTTGACGAAAACCAGTTCGACACTGGTTTCATCGGGGTGAAATTCACGAACGATATGCGTCAAGTCGCGGGCGATGATGCCGAGGCGGGTCGGCAGGTCTTTGCCTTCGGTGCGAATGCTGCCGCTGGTGACGTAAGTCAAGTTGGAACCGGCGGCATCGACAATGCCGAACCCCGTGATTCGCAGACCGGGATCAATGCCGAGGATGCGGCGCGAGGGAAGGGCGATCATGGGGGGGGCGGAGGGCGCGAGGGAGATTAGAACGTCGTGCACATTCTTGCGCTGCCAGCCCCCACCCTAACCCTCCCCCAGAGGGGGAGGGAATACTGCTCCTTCCCCCGCTGGGGGAAGGCTGGGATGGGGGCAGTGTGGATAAAGAATGAAGCCATGAATCGCGCCTCAGATGTGTCAATGTTTCGCCGGCGCAGCGCTACGCTTCGTCGTCGTCAAACTCGGCGGAGGTGTAAACGTCTTGAACGTCGTCGAGCGATTCCAGCGTGTCGAGCAGCTTCTGCATTTTCACGGCATCGTCGCCGGTCATTTCGACGGTCGTCGAGGGCGTCATGGTCACTTCGGCAAAAGCGGGTTGCAATCCGGCGGCGGCCAACGCATCTTTGACGGCAAGAAAAGCGTAAGGGTCGGTGATGACTTCGAGACTGCCGTCGTCGTTGGTAATCACGTCATCGGCGCCAGCGGCGATGGCCGCGTCTATGATGGTATTTTCGTCGGCGCCCGGCTCAAAGACGATTTGCCCGCAGTGTTTGAACAGGAAGGCGACCGAGCCGTCGGTGCCGAGGTTGCCGCCGTGCTTGGAAAAAGCGTGGCGCACATCGGCGACGGTTCGCGTGCGGTTGTCGGTCATGCAGTCAACGATCACCGCCGCGCCGCAGGGGCCGTAACCTTCGTAGCGGATTTCTTCATAGGCCACGCCTTCCAGCTCGCCGGCGCCGCGCTTGGCGGCGCGCTCGATGGTGTCCTTGGGCATGTTCTGCCCGTAGGCTTTGTCCACCGCCAGCCGCAAGCGCGGATTGGCGGAAATGTCGCTGCCGCCCAAGCGGGCGGCGACGGTGATTTCTTTAATCAGTCGGGTAAAAATCTTGCCGCGTTTGGCATCGGTGACCGCTTTTTTGTGTTTAATGTTTGCCCATTTGCTGTGGCCGGCCATCGGGAACTCCTGAAGTTGTTGCTTGATAATCGGGCGACTATGATACTGCAAAGCAGGGAAGGGCGGAAGGTTTTGCCATGCAAGAAAATAAATGAAACCGTCCGCCCCTCGGCACGTTTGCTTCAAGCTCAGGGCGAACGAAGTAAATTGGCGGATAAAATCAGGGCACTAGCACCGCCGCAAAGTGCGCATCTTCTTTGCAGTTGCCCCAGCCTTTGTTGGAAGTCCATTGACCTTCGATGCCTTGCGTAGTTGCGGCGATGTTGCTGAGGGTGGCGGTATAGTCCACGACTTTGGAATTTCCCGAATAGCAGACGTAACTTGCGTTGTTGATTTTCTGGAAACGGCCTTCTTGAATCAAGGTGCCTTTCATGGTGCAGGTATAGAGATAGCCGGCATCATCCTGCATCGTGAACGTGTAGGTAGCCTGAGTGCTTCCTGCCTGTTTGGCGATTTCAACTGACGCCGTATTGTAATACGTCTTATTGTTTCCACTGGAAGAACAATTTGTGCTGCTGACGGTATTTCCTCCAAAATAAGTGCCGTTGAGAACGGTGGGGGTCAGGGTCAACCGTTGCAGGTTGAGCGTCGTTGTCGTTCTTGGGTCGGTGATCGTGTAAACCAGCGTTCCCGTCGTCGAGGATGTCGGGCTGAAGGTCACGATTCCGATGGGGGTGGTCACAGTGTTTTTCGGAGCGAAGGGGTTGATGGTGGGATCGCCCTGAGTCCGGTAGATGTTGCCGATAAAAGGCGTGATGCCGCTACTGCGGCTCAACTCGCCGGTCACCCACACGGGGTTGCCGGTGGCGGGATCGTAAATGAAGAAGGTGGCAAAAATATAATCGAAGCTGTTGCCGCCTTGGACGAAGTTGATGCCGAAGCCGGACTCGCCGATGGTTGCGTTGGCATCCACCCAGATATCCGTGTAGTCGATGTACTCGACAGCGTGCGCCGGAAGCGTCAGAAAAAGGGCTAACGCGGCGATGGCCGCTGAAAAAAGGGAACGAAAAGTTTTCAACATGAGTGCTCCTGAGAGGTTGAATGAAAGTTAGAGCGGTTTCGGCTCAAGCGGGCACAAAGATTCGGGCGACCGCAGGTTGCCTTCGCACCCGACAACCTCCGGCGCTACGCGCCACCCCCTTTCAAAAGGGGGCAGGGAGAGGGGAAAGAATGTGCAGGTTTGAAGAAAAAGCGTTGCGACTGAATTGGAAATTATTACATTATAAAACATGATATTGCATACTATACTTAATGTGAAGTCTCAATAAAAATGACGGCTCAGTTTCGCTTGATGGATGATGGTGGTGGCGATTTCTTCGATGGATTTGGACGTGGTGTCCAGCATCGGAATCTTTTGCTGTTCCATCAGGGCTTCGGCGCTGCGAACTTCCTGACGGCAGTTTTCCAGCGAGGCGTAGTGACTGTCGGCGCGACGCTCCTGCCGAATCTGGCTCAGGCGCTTGGGGTCGATGGTCAAGCCGAATAATTTGCTCCGAAACGACTGAATGGAAGAGGGCAGCTTGTGGTCGGCAAAATCGTCGGGCGTCAGTGGGAAATTGGCGGTGCGAATGCCGAATTGCAGCGCCAGATAAAGCGAGGTCGGCGTTTTGCCGCAGCGGGAAACGCCGATCAGGATGACTTCGGCTTCGGAAAGATTGCGGGTGGCGGCGCCGTCGTCGTGCATTTGGGTGAAACTGATTGCTTCCATACGGTGGAAATAGTCATAGTTGACGCCGTGTGAGCGGCCTGCGGCGTGGGCGCTTTTGACGCCCAGCTCTTTTTCGAGCGGCGCAACAAACGCCTGAAAAAAATCCAGCGTCAGAGCTTGTGTTTTTTCGCGCAACTCGCGATTCAGTTCCTCATCGACGATCGACAGGAAAACGATGGGCTTCTTCTGTTCCTCGTTGACTGCCCGATTGATCTGGTCGATGGCGTGCTGCAAAGCGGTTCGGCTCTGAATGAAGCGGATGGTGACGCGGCGGAATGAGACTTCCTCGAACTGGGTCAACAAACTGTTGCCGAGATTTTCGACGGTGATGCCGGTGCGGTCTGAAAGGAAAAAAACGCTGCGTGGCGATTCCATGATGGGTCTTTTATGTCCAGGCTCCGCGCATGATACCAGCGTGTTCTTGCAACGACCAGACCGGTGTCAACCCGGGCGGCAGCGGCGGCAACGCGCCCAGATCGATATGGCTTTCTTCGGGATCGTGAAAGTCGGAACCGAGAGACGCCTTGAAGCCGTAAAAGCGAGCGTATTCGATGAAGCGTTCGCTCTGTTGCGGTGTGTGCGACGGCGAAAAAACTTCGATGGCGTTGCCGCCGCAGTCGCGGAAATCGTCGAGCAGGCGGCGCATGGCCGTATCGGTCAACGGGTAACGTCCCGGATGCGCCAGCACGGCGACGCCGCCGGCGGCGTGCAGCAGGGCGACGCTCTCGGAAAATGCCGGCCAATGAGAGGGAACATGTGCGGGTTTTCCCTGTCCCAGATAGCGGTCGAACGCTTTTTGTTTGCCGGAAACATGCTTTTGTTCGACGAGAAAACGAGCGAAGTGCGAGCGCGAAATCAGCGCTTCATTGGTCACGAAACGGCGAGCGCCTTCGAGCGCGCCGCCGATGCCGGCTCGCGCCAGCGCTTCGGCGATGGCTTCGCCCCGTTGCCGGCGGGCGGTGCGAACCGCGGTGAGCGCCTCTTGCAGAACGGGCGAAGCAGCGTCCAAAAAGAGACCGACGACGTGAACCGTGCGGCGCTCCCAGACGGTGGAAAGTTCGACGCCGTCGATGATGGAAAGAGACGTGCCGGCGCTGGCTTGATGGGCTTCGGCAAGACCGGAAGTGTCGTCGTGATCGGTGATCGCCAGATAATCGACGCCGCGTTGAATCGCCCGCGCAACCAGCGCCGACGGCGTGAGTGTGCCGTCGGAAGCGGTGGAATGGCAGTGCAAGTCGTAAACGGTCGCGGTCATGGGGTAGGGATCGGGAATCAGCGCTCAACGCCTTCATGATGAATCGTTTTGACGCCGTTGTCCAGATTTTGATTCTGTCGAAGTCTCAGATCGAACAACGGGGTAGAAGTTTCCTTGAAGATGCTCTTTTTCGCCCAATCGGTGAATTTGTGTCATCAAATCTCTCAGGGTTGTATTTCCCGCTCCTAGGGTGAGAAAAGGGTCAAGATTTTGGGGTTTGCTGCCTTGCCACTTGCGGCGGGGGGAATTCATTATTTGCCTGGACACAAAGCGCCAATCCTCATGCCGCGCAAACTTTAAGACAAAAGCGTAACGGATCACGGCAAAAAATAAGCGTGCAACATAATTTTATAAAAGAATTTTATTGTATCGATAGATTTTCCCATGAAAATGTCGCTTTTTTTAAATTCTTTACGAAAATAATGCAAATAAAGACTTCATGGCCTTGTCTTGGGCGCAACAAGATCGTATTATGCTACCGGAAAAGACAAGAGACAGCAGTGTAGCGGCGAATTTAGCCGATAAGCGGGTTGAAAAGGGTCATGCAACTTGCGCGAAAAAATATGTCTCAGCATTGGAAGTATTGAAATAGAGTACGGGGAAAGCGGTTGAAACAGTATTCAAACGCGACATTGAAATACGAAAGCTGTAGAGAGCCAGCTGGGCCGGGGGTCGGCGCATGAAGTGGTCAGTTTTTCAAGTTCACATTGCGTCGTTGGCCTGCCTTTATTCAAACTATAAGAGAGAAGGAGATCATTTCATGAAGACGCAGTAAAGTACAGTTTTTGACAGGTTATAAATCAACATCGTTTTTTTTAAAAGGAATATTGCTATGAAGACTACAGATTTTGTATTGAATCCACGTGAAATCCGGCTGCGCCGCGGCCTGAACCAAGAGCGTTTTTGGTCGCAAATCGGCGTAACGCAAAGCGGCGGTTCCCGCTATGAAAGCGGTCGCTCGATGCCGAAGCCGGTGCGCGAATTGTTGCGTTTGGTTCACGTCGAGCGGATCGACCTGACCCAGATCAAGCGCGTCGATTACGAAATCATCAAGCACCTGAAAACTGCTCAGCCGGACTTGTATCGCACTCTGAGCCGCACCGTGAAGAGCAAGTGGAAAGATTACGAAGCCGATGAGGCGGGCGCGGACGAAGAATAACAACTTTTGGGGAACCTATTGAAGTGCAGCATTTTTGACGCGAAGCACTTCGCACTTCGGGCGTGATACTTCCGGTATCGCGCCCGATTTTATTTTTCAGCCATTTATTTGCCGCAGATTTCATGCAAGCGGCTAAAATACCTCCTTCAAGAAGTGGCGCATAACGCTGTTTTCCGTTGCGCTGCCTTTCGTTTGCAATGATTTATGGAGTTATCCGATGAAGTCCATGACGCGAGTTCTTCCTTTCGAGCAGTTGCGAATGACCGATGTTGAAAAGGTCGGCGGCAAAAACGCATCGCTCGGAGAAATGATCAGCCAGTTGACGCAACGCGGCATTCGCGTTCCCGGCGGTTTTGCGACAACGGCGGAGGCGTTTCGAGAGTTTTTGGCGAGCAACGACTTGACCGAAGCCATCAATCAGAAACTGGCTAGGCTCGACGTCGATGATGTGATCCAACTGGCGCGCGTCGGACGGGAAATCCGCGAGATGGTGGCGTCTGCCCCGTTTCCCGCAGCGCTGGAACAGGACATTCGCGCCGCTTACGCAACACTTTCCCAAGATCGGCCGGAAGCGACATTTGCGGTGCGCTCGTCGGCCACTGCCGAAGATTTGCCGGACGCCTCGTTTGCCGGACAGCAGGAAACCTTTCTGAACATTCGCGGCATTGAAGCGGTTCTAGACGCCATCCGGAAAGTGTTTGCGTCGTTGTACAACGACCGCGCGATCGCTTACCGCGTACATCAAGGATTCGCGCATCAGGAAGTCGCCTTGTCGGCGGGCGTACAGCGAATGGTGCGCAGCGATTTGGGCGCTGCCGGCGTGATGTTTACGATGGACACCGAATCGGGTTTCGATCAAGTGGTGTTCATCACTTCGGCGTATGGCTTGGGCGAAACGGTGGTGCAGGGCACCGTCAATCCCGATGAGTTCTATGTTTACAAACCGAATCTGGAAGCGAACCGTCCTGCCATTCTGCGCAAGATCGCCGGCAGTAAGGCGCTGAAAATGGTGTTCGCCGACGACAACGCGGCGGGGCGTTCGACGAAAACGGTGGAAGTGCCGGAAATGCAGCGTCTGGGATACTCGATCAGCAACGCCGAAATTGAAGAGTTGGCGCGCTTTGCGATGAAGATCGAAGCGCATTATCAGCGCCCGATGGACATCGAGTGGGGACGCGACGGCATCGACGGCAAGCTGTACATTTTGCAGGCGCGCCCCGAAACCGTGAAATCGCGGGAGGCCGACGGCGACAAATTGCGCCGTTACCAAATTGAAGGCGACAGCGCTGTGTTGACGACCGGTCGCGCCATCGGGCAGAAAATCGGGCAAGGCCATGTGCGCGTGGTGAAATCCATCACCGAAATGGATCGCGTGCAAAAAGGCGATGTTCTGGTGGCCGACATGACCGACCCCGATTGGGAGCCGGTGATGAAGCGGGCGGCGGCGATCGTGACCAATCGCGGCGGCCGCACCTGTCACGCGGCGATCATCGCGCGCGAACTGGGCATTCCGGCGGTGGTCGGTTGCGGCGATGCGACGCGAGTGCTGAAAGAAGGCGACGAGGTGACCGTCTCGTGCGCCGAGGGCGACACCGGAAAAATTTACGAAGGCTTGCTCGACATTACCATCCATGAAGTGGCGCTCGACAAAATGCCGGAAGCGCCGGTCAAACTCATGGTCAACGTCGGCAATCCCGAACTGGCGTTTGAGTTTCGCCGTTTGCCGAATGAAGGCGTCGGTTTGGCGCGGCTCGAATTCATCATCAATCGCAACGTCGGCATTCATCCGCGCGCCTTGCTCGAATTCGACAAATTGCCGGAAGAATTGAAACGCAACATTCGCCATCGCATCGCCGGTTACGACAGTCCGGTCGAGTTCTACATCAGCAAAATTGCCGAAGGCGTGGCGACGATTGCGGCGGCGTTCGCGCCGAAGAAAGTCATCGTCCGCATGTCCGACTTCAAGTCGAACGAGTATTTCAACCTGCTGGGCGGCGACCA
>JAITBX010000010.1 GCA_031283405.1 Burkholderiales bacterium
AGCGGCGCCCGCAGTTTCCGCAGTGACGCAAGTATTTGCGCCTCCCGTAGCGCCCGCAATGCAACAGGACGATAGCGACGAAGTTTCGCTTGAGATCGATTTGGCGTCGCTCAAGAAAACACCTGTCGAGCATCGCGCAACAAAGCCGGTGACCGCAGTTGAAAAGCTCGATGGTTCCGTGTCGCTGGAGATCGACTGGTCAGCGCCGAAAGCTCTCACGCCGGCAGCAGCCAAAGCAAAAGCGGTTGCTGCGGCAACCCCCGATAAGGGCGTAGCGGCGGCGGGAGAAGAAGTCAGAATCGGCGAAGTCGTGCTGTCGAAAATATTGTTTGATTTGTTCACTGAAGAAAGCGGACAACATTGGGCGGCGCTGAACCGCGAACAGGAATTGATGCGGCTCGACGCTTCGTACATGCCGTCGGAAGCGATGGTTCGGGCATCGCACACGCTGGCCGGAACGCATCTGGCTGTCGGCTTCCCCGAAGTCGCCAAAGTTGCCAAAGCGTTGGAGTTGTTGTTGATCGCCATCGGCAACAGCCGGCAACACGGAGAAGCCGTCACGCTGAAAACCGTTCCGGTCATCGCGCGCACCATCGCCGATTTGCGCGTGTTCATCGACAGGATTCGCCAGCGTCAGGCATTTGCGCCGGCTGAGTTGCGAGAAGCCGAAGCCGTTGAAGCGGAAATCGAAGCGTTGCAAAAACAAGTGGCCGCTGCGTTGGCCAAAACCGACACCGAAGCGTCGGGCGCGGTCGTTTCTCAACCCGCTTCTTCGTCCGTTTCTCAGTCTGTGTTCCAACAACCGGTTTCGCCGTCGCTGGTAGCGACGCCGACGCCGAAAGCAACGCCCTCCGTCGCGCCGGTAATAACGCCGCCGCCGGTTGTGGTGACGCGTCCGCCTGCGCCGAGCATGGAGCCAGCGACGCTGTTGACGCCCAGACTGGAAGAGGAAAGCAGTGGCGATGACGAGGTTGAACCCATGTCGTTGCGCGATGAAATCGACGCGCAACTTTTGCCGCTCTTCCTCGACGAGGGACGCGAGTTGTATCAGCAAGCGGGCAAGTTGTTGCGGCAGTTGAAACAATCGCCGGACAATGCCGAGCTTCAACTTCATCTGAAACGCAATCTGCACACCTTCAAAGGCAGCGCTCGCATGGTGGGTGCGATGCGTCTTGGCGAACTGGCGCATCAGATAGAAACGCGCCTGACTGAAAAAACCGGCACGGACGAAGCTTGGTTTGAAGCGCTGGAAACCGACCTCGATCACATGGAGTATGTTTTTGATCACTTGCGCGCCGGTGAATCCAATGTGGCGTTGCCGTGGTTGGCGCAAGATACAGATCAAGAAGCGACGCCGCGTCAACGGGCGGCGGCGGAAACCGAAGCGTCCGTCTCCGCCGCCATCGGCGCCATGGCGGAACAATTGTCGAAGCAGCAACCGGCGACAGCGACAGCGGTTCCGATGACGGCAACCGCCGAAGATGGGCAATTGCGCGTCTCGGCGGCGAAAGTGGATCGATTGGTCAACGAAACCGGCGAAATCATCATTGCCCGCACTCGCGCCGAAGGCGAATTGCGCAGCTTGAAAAACGATTTGCTGGAATTGACCGGCAGCGTCATTCGTTTGCGCAACCACGTTCGCGTGATCGAAATCGAAGCGGAATCGCAAATTCAGGCGCAGATGGAACAAATGCAAAGCGTTCGCGGCGATTTCGATCCGCTGGAATTCGACCGCTATACGCGCTTGCAGGAATTGACGCGCTCGATTGCCGAAGGCGTCAACGACGTGTCAACCATTCAACAAGCGTTGCTGACGCATCTGGATACGACGAATCTCGCGTTGCTGTCGCAAGCGCGATTGTCGCGCGATGTGCAGCAAGCGTTGTTCTCGGTGCGAACGGTGCCGTTCTCAAGCGTCACGGAACGCTTGTACCGCATCCTGCGGATGTTGTCGAAAGAATTGCAGAAGCGCGCCAACCTCGAAATCGAAGGCGCGCATCACGGGCTGGATAGAGCCGTGCTGGAGCGGTTGGTGGGGCCGCTGGAACATTTGTTGCGCAATGCGCTCGCGCACGGCATCGAGCCGCCGGAAGCACGCCGCGCCGCCGGCAAGCCGGAAACCGGCGAAATCACCATCGCCGTTCGCCAGATCGGCAACGAAATCGTGATCGCGTTTTCCGACGACGGCGCCGGACTCGATCCGCAACTGCTCAGGAAAACTGCCCTCGAAAAAGGGTTCCTGACAAAAGACGAAGCCGTCACCGATGCCAAATTGTTTGAATTGATTCTGCAGCCCGGCTTTACCACTTCGGGAAGAATCACGCAAGTGTCGGGGCGCGGTGTCGGCGCCGACATCGTTCGCAACGAAGTCGTTTCATTGGGCGGTCGTGTTGAAGTTTCCAGCGTTTTGGGACGCGGCGTGACGTTCACCCTGTATTTGCCGCTGACGGTGGCGGTTGCGCAAACCGTTCTGGTTCGCGGCACGCAGAATCGCAGTTGGGCGATTCCGGTCATGATGGTCGAGCAAGTCGAACACGTGACCGAAGATGCGCTGGCGAAAATGTACGAAGCCGGAGAAGCCGAGCGGCGCGGACGAAAATATCCGTTTTATTATTTCGATCGCTTGGTCGAGCGCGGCGATACGGTTCCGGAAATCCGGCGCTACAATCCCATCATCTTCCTGCGCACCGTGCAAGGGCAAGTGGCCGTTCACGTCGATCAAATGATCGGCAATCAGGAAGTCGTTGTCAAAAATGCCGGCCTTCAACTGGCGCGTGTCACCGGTTTGTCGAGCGCCACCATTCTCGGCGATGGCGAAATCGTTTTGATCATCAACCCGATCCAGCTGTCGCAGCGCTCAAACATTCCGCCGTTGGTGGCCGAGTCAACTATGCACGCGCCGAAGCTCGAAGAAGTTGCCGCGCCGCTGGTGCTGATCGTCGATGATTCCTTGACCATTCGTAAAGTCACCTCGCGTCTGATGACGCGCGAAGGCTATGCGGTGGAAACGGCCAGAGACGGATTCGAAGCGCTGCAAGCTGTCAACGAACGTCTCCCCGACGTGATTCTTCTCGACATCGAAATGCCCAAGATGGACGGTTTCGAGTTTGCCAAGCTGATGAAAGGCGATGTCAAAACTCGCAACATTCCGATCATCATGATTACTTCGCGCACCGCCGAAAAACACCGGCAGCGCGCGAAAGAACTCGGCGTCGATGCGTACCTCGGCAAACCGTATCAGGAAGAAGAATTGCTGGAAGTCATTCAGAAAGCGCTGAAACCGGCAACGGTGCATTGAGCGTTGCCCCTTTTGAAAGGGGGTGGCGCGTAGCGCCGTGGGTTTGTTCACAGGCGCACAATGCAAAACACGCCGTCACGGTACAATAACCGAACGCTCATCTGAATCTTCCTATTCATGGACATCTTCGGCATCGCAGCTTTGGGCACCGCTTTCTTCTGGGCGTGCAGCGGCTTGCTGGCCGTGTATCCCGTTGCTCAGTTGGGCGCGTTCACCTTCAACCGCATCCGAATGCAGGCGATCTTCGTCATCCTGTGCCTGCTGATGCTGCTGACCGGCGGCTGGCGCACACTCGGCAGCGAACACATCGCCGCGCTGGCGATCTCCGGCTTCATCGGCATCTTGCTCGGCGACTCTTTGCTTTACACCTCGTTGCAGCGAATCGGTCCGCGTCGCAACTCCATTTTGTTTTCAATGCAAGCGCCGATCACGGCGATACTGAGTTTTCTGGTGCTTGATGAACGCCTGAGTGCGCTGGCCGTGGGCGGCATTGCGCTGGTACTCATCGGCGTGATACTGGCCATCGCGTTCGGTCGCAGCGTCGGACAAAAACACCAATGGGAAAGCATCAAAGGCCCGTTGATCATCGGCGCTTCCATCGCGTTGACCGCCGCCTTGTGCCAAGCCGTCAGCGCGCTGATCGCCAAGCCGGTGATGGTGGCCGGCGTCGATCCGATTGCGGCTTCGGTGGTGCGCGTCAGCACAGCCGTGTTGTTTTTCACGCTGCTCGGCTTTCTTCCGCAGTTGCGCGCGCACGCGCCGATCACGCCGCGATTGTTCACGCAAAGCGTCGCCAGCGGCGTTTGCGGCATGGTGCTCGGCATGACCACCCTGCTCTTCGCGCTGGCGCACGGCAAAACCGGATTGGTGGCAACGCTGTCGTCAACCTCGCCGATCATGATCCTGCCGCTCTTGTGGTTGCGCACCAGAGAACGCCCGGCGCTCGGCGCCTGGATCGGCGCAGCCATCGCCATCGCCGGAATCGCGCTGATCTTCAATCGGTGATTTCGACAAACGCGTTTCCCTTGCAGGAGGTAAAATGCCTCTCCTTTCGTCATTGCGAGCGTAGCGATACCTATACGGTTGAGGTTCAAAAGGGCGATGGCGCTTGTGCAAGAGGAAAAGACGTGAGGGTAATGAGGTTCGTCCGAACGTGTGGCTCGCGCAACGCCGCAGCATGGGTGTCGCTATGCTCTACCCATCCGCGAACTTATTTGAGTGGCACGTAGCCGGTTTCCGCGATGAATCGTTGCCCTTCGTCACTGACGAACCAGTCGCGCAGTTTGGCGGCGTTTTCGGAGAGAGGGCGAGCGGTGACGATGTAGAAATCTTTGGTGAAAGGGTAGGTGCCGTTGCGAATGTTTTCTGTCGTTGGCGCGACGCCGTTGACGGCCAGCAAGCGAATGCCGGGAACCGAATTCATCACGGTGGCGTAGTAACGGAACGAATAACCGATGGCGCTGTCGAGGTTGCGATAATCGGCAACGCCGCGAAGAAGCCCGCCCATGCTTCCGATGCTTTCGGCTTCAAGCGGCTTCCGTATCGGCGTTTCGCCCATGAGGCGCAACATGGCGGTCTGGCTGCCCGAACCTTGGTTGCGCTGAAACGCCATGATTTTTGCGGGCGCGCCCCCAACTTCTTTCCAGTCGTTGATTTTGCCGCTGTAAATGTCGCGGATTTGTTCGACGCTCAAGCTCGTCATCGGATTTTGTTCGTTGACCAGAAACACGAAGGCTTCCTTGCCGATGGGCGTGAGCGTGTAAGTGATTCCTTTTTCGGCGGCTTCTTTTTTCTGTTCCTCGGAGGGCGCGGCGGCGAAGATCATGTCGGCCTTGCCGTCGAGCAAAACTTTGTAAGCGGCGGGCGACGCTCTGCTGAGGCTCACCGTTTTCCAGCGAGAATCGGTTTTATTGTCTTTGTCGTCCGGTGTTTCGATCTTCCGGTAGATGGCGTTGGCGGCGGCGGCGTAAACCGGAATCAACGCTTCGGCGCCGTCCAGTTTCGGATAATCGCGGTCAATTTGAAGTGACGGCGGCGTTTTCGGCACGGCCAGTTTGACGCCTTCGTAGTCTTCCTGAAAATGCCACGGCACGGAATAGTCGTATCTGTCGTACCATTCTCGCAGTTCGGCGTGATTCGGATCAGGTTGCAAAACGGCGCGCTTCTGCACATAGCCTTGCACTGCGGCAACAACGGCAAGCGCGATGATGAGCTCCAGCATGGGAAGCGCAGGTTTGTTTTTTGTTGTTTTGAAACGTTTGCCGCGCCACGTTCCGACGGCAAAGCAGGCGGTGAAAAAAAGATAAGACGCGATGGTCGAGACGGGAAGGAACCAGTCCACGCCACCGAATGACGCCATGAAAAGAAAGGCAAAAAAAGGTAGGAAAGCAAACAGCCCGTAATTGATGGTAGGCGCGCCCTTGTGCGTCGAAAAATTTCCGTCGTTGACGGTCGCCATGAGCAACCAGAGCACGAGGGTGAAAAGGATGGGCGCGATGAACGGGGCGTAACGCGAGAGAAAAGTGCTCGGCAGAGAGACGTTTTTTCCGAACGAATAGATGAGGTAGATCAGAAAGAAGAAAAGGGGAATGACCAACAGCTGCGCCCAAAGGCGATCCCAAAACAATGCCAACCCCAGTAAAAGGATGCCGTTGAGCAACAGCGGCAGGAAGATGAACATCGCCAGAGAAGTGAGAAGCCAGTATTTTTTGGGGGACATGGTTGACGTTGAATCGAGCAGGGAAGATGCAAAATTCTGTTTTCGCGCAACGGCAAGCGTCAAGAGGATATCAGAAATCAGGGATCAGATGTAGGGGCGGTCGTCCTCGACCGCCCGTGCGCTGTAGGGGCACGGCGCGCCGTGCCCCTACAGTGAATGTTGCAGAAGAAGTTGTTGCGTAAAAACGTACACGGAAAGAGTGCGCAGAAAAGCCGCGCAAAGAAAAACGGGGCAATGCCCCGTTTTCAAAGGTTCCCAAAATCTTTCCGGATTTCGGGCGAATCATTTGGAGCGGGAGACGAGTCTCGAACTCGCGACCTCAACCTTGGCAAGGTTGCGCTCTACCAACTGAGCTACTCCCGCAGTAAGCCGTGCATTTTAACCCAACTTTTCCGGTCGTGCAAATACCGCCGAATCAGCCTTTTTGCACCGCCGCCATCGCCTCCGCCACATAGTCGATGTTTTTGGCGTTCAGCCCCGCGACGCAAATGCGACCGCTGTCAACGATATAAATCGAATAGGTGTCGCGCAGTTTCTGCGCTTGTTGCGCGTTGAGACCCGAATACGAAAACATGCCTCGTTGTTTGACGATGAAATCGAAATTCTTGCCGGGGACTTGTGCGGAAAGCCGCTCGCGCAGCATCAGCCGCATTTCGCGGATGCGGTCGCGCATTCCGGCCAATTCTTCTTCCCAGAGCGCGCGCAGATCGGGCTGATTGAGGACGGAGGAAACCAGCGACGCGCCGAAGATCGGCGGGTTTGAATAATTGGCGCGAATGGCGCGCTTCGTTTGCGAGAGCATCCGCTTGGCTTCGTCGGCGTTGGCGGTGATCACGGTCAACGCGCCGACCCGTTCGCCGTAGAGCGAGAACGATTTGGAGAAGGAACTGGCGATGAAGATCGGTATGTTGCGCGCCGCAAAACGCCGGATGATTTCGCTGTCTTCCTGAAGGCCGTCGCCGAAGCCCTGATAGGCGATGTCGAGGAAGGGCAGCAATTTGTGCTGTTCGACCGCGTCGATGATCTTGCCCCAATCTTCGGCGGTCGGATCGACGCCGGTGGGGTTGTGGCAGCAGGCGTGCAGAACGACGATGTCGCCCTCCTTGGCGCGCGCGAGGTCGCGCAGCATACCGGCGAGGTCGAAGCCGCCGGTAGCGGCGTCGTAGTAAGCGTAGGCCCCGACGGCAAATCCTGCGCCTTCAAGAATGGCGCGGTGGTTGTCCCAAGTGGGGCTGCTGACCCACGCTTTGGCTTTCGGGCAGATGCCGGACAGAAGGTCGTCGCCAACTTTCAAGGCGCCGGTGCCGCCGAGAGATTGCGCCGTGACCAAGCGGCCTTCACGGATGGCCGGATGGTCGGCGCCGAGCAGCAATTTTTGCACGGCCTGAGTATAGGCGGCGGGGCCTTCCATCGGCTGATAGGTGCGAGGCGTGGCTTGCCCCAGCAGGGACTCCATCGCTTTTTGCACGCACGACAACACCGGTATTTTACCGGCGGCATCGTAGTAAACGCCTATGGAAAGGTTGACTTTCTCAGGGCGGGTGTCGGCTTGGAACGCTTCGTTCAGACCCAGAATGGAGTCGCGCGCCGCCAACGGCACCGCTGCAAACAGCGGAAAAGATGAAGTCATAGGAGCCTCGTCAGAACTAAAAAGGGGACAGGCTCCTAGTATAAAGGATACTCTGAACAAATCACCGCGCCGTGCGCATCTGCGGAATCGGGCGGTCTGCGGCGTTGCAAATCCTCGCCATAGTCCCTGCTACGGCTCCGGTTTGCGCCTTGCAGCCCATCCCGATCCGTAGCGCAACTTACCGCCCCACTTGTTCAGAGTATCCTAGCAAGCCTTATTTCGCCTTGACAGCGGCGCGTTGCTCTTTTTCACTCTTTCTGGCGTCTTCTTTCATTTTTTTCTCCATCCAGAACCAAAGGTAAATGCTCATAACGATCATGAAAAGGATAGACGCCAAGCTGAGCAAGCCGACATCCGTTGTGAGCAATTCTTTGAGCATCATCATGATGGTTTCTCCACTAAACGATAATTATAAAAATACCCCGTAAACCTTTTTAAGTATACCTATCATTTCATCACATCTCAATATAACTATAAAAGAGTGCGGCGGTTATGGCTTGATGCAAGTCAAGAAAAGTTACCAAGTTTTTACCAAGGTCATTTTCTTTTGGGTCTGTAAATCCAACTGTGTCAATCTTGCTTGATCATAACTCATTAACCGGCACCCTGTCCTCGCCAAAGACAATCTGAAAGACCTGCAAGGCAGGCTTCCAGTGATGGATCATTG
>JAITBX010000020.1 GCA_031283405.1 Burkholderiales bacterium
AAAGTTTCTCCGTCGGGAAATACGGCGATGCGCGCTTGCGGATGTTTCGCTTGCGTTAACCACCAGCGTATCTCTTCTTCGAGACGCCGGACAGCGGCGGAATCTTCGCAAACAATCAACAGCGTGGATTTTTGTCGGATGCACAACAACGCGGTTTGCGCGAGCGCAAGCGCATCGCCGGAGCCGGCCATTGCGGGCAACGTGATTTTTTGTCCGGCAACGGGTAGTTTTGTTAATGTGTGCGAAAGCAAAAACGACATGCGTGTTCAGGCATTTTCAGGTTTGGCGCGTCCATACACATCGTCGAAACGTTCAATGTCGTCCTCGCCGAAATAACTGCCGCATTGTATTTCGATGATGACGAGCGGCGTGTCTCCCGGATTTTCAAGGCGGTGTTTGACGCCTGCCGGAATGAGCGTCGATTCGTTGTGTTGCAACAGAAAACTGTCTTCGCCGCGTGTCACCTTGGCGGTTCCTTGCGTGACGACCCAATGTTCGCTGCGGAATTGATGCCGTTGCAGCGATAAAGCCGCGCGCGGCACGACTTCGATTTCCTTGACCTTGACGTTGGCGCTTTCGTACAACACTGTGTAGCGCCCCCACGGGCGACGGACGGTGTTCGGCGTGCGGCAACGGGCATCGCCGCGCGCGGCCAGTTGCGCGGTGACGGCGCGCACTTCTTGCACGCGATCACGATGTGCCACCAATACGGCGTCGGCGGTTTCGGCAACAATCAAATCGTCAACGCCGACAGTTGCTACCAAACGATTCTCGGCATAAACCCTCGTGTTGCGGCAAGCGTGCGAAATCACGTCGCCGTGCAGGCGGTTGCCGCCACCGTCGGCGGGAACGAGATCCGTCCACGCTGTCCATGAGCCGATGTCGTTCCAATCAAACGCGCCGCAAACGACAGCGCCGTTTCCGATTTTTTCCATGATCGCGCGGTCGAAAGCGATATCGGGAATTTGCGAGAACGAAGTTTGTTCCAAAATTCCAATATCGGGTTGCGGCGCGCGAACTTTTTTCCAAGCGTTTTGCGCTGCATCCCACAACGCTTCGGTGTGATGCGCGAAGGCTTCGCACACATCGCCGACGCGAAAGCAAAACATTCCGGCGTTCCAGAAAACGCGGCCTTGCAATGGCCGGCTTTCGATCAGTTGACGTACTTTTTCTTCTGACGGTTTTTCGATGAAGCGAACGATATCGCAAGACGGCATAGCCGGGTCATTCCATTGCAGCGTTTGCCCGACCTCGATATAACCGAAGCCGGTCTCAATGCGCGTCGGCTTGATGCCAAAGGTCACGATCTCGTGACGGGCGGCGCACACGCACGCTGTCTGGACTGCGGCGGCAAACGCTTGTTGATTTTCGATCAGATGGTCGGCGGGCAACACCAACAAAACCGCATCGTCGGCGTTTTCACCGCAATGTTGACGCGCCCACAATGCCGCCATTGCAATCGCGGCAGCGGTGTTGCGCCCTTCCGGTTCGGCAAGAAACGATGCACGGATTGTACTGCCGATGTCCGATAACGTTTCCGCGACCAGTGAACGGATCATCGGCAAAAGCGATTCGGCGGTCACAGTTAAAAGGGTTTCAACGCCGGGCAGCGCAGCGGCGCGGGCGACGGTTTTTCCGAACAACGTTCCACCTTGCGGTAATGTCAGAAACGGTTTGGGATGCTCCGTGCGCGACAACGGCCACAAGCGTTGGCCGCTGCCGCCGGCAAGAATCACCGGAATGAGAAGGGGAGGCGGTGAAATGTTTTTCATTGAGATTGATAGCCCTGTTTTTCAGAGGCGATATTTTGCGCCAGCAATTTTCGCGCCGCAGTTTCGTCGATACTATTGCGCGCCGCGAAATCGCGCAACTGGTCGTCGCCGATAACACCGACGGCGAAATAACGCGCTTCGGGATGCGCCAGATAAAAACCGGAAATGGAAGAAGCCGGAATCATCATGAAGTTTTCGGTGATGCACATGCCGATCTCGGCGGCATTCAACCAATCGAGCAACGCGGCTTTAACGCTGTGTTCGGGGCAGGCCGGATAGCCCGGCGCCGGACGGATGCCCTGATAGCGTTCGTTCAGCAACGCCGCGAAGTCGATGGAAGAAGTTTCTTTTTCGTAACCCCAGTAATGAATGCGCACTTCACGATGCAACCATTCGGCCAACGCTTCGGTCAATCGATCGGCCAGCGATTTCAGCATCAGCGCCGAATAATCATCGTGCGTTTGCCGGAAGCGTTCAAGTTGCGGTTCAATACCGAGACCGGCGGTAAGCGCAAAGGCGCCGACGAAATCGCCGCCTTCTTGTCGAGTGTGCACAAAATCGGCGAGGCTGTAATTGGGCTTGCCTTCGGGACGCTGTTGTTGTTGCCGCAGCAGCGGCCAGCGCAGTTGTCGCGCGCCGTCGCTGAGCAAAATATCGTCACCATCTCGGCAGGAAGGCCACACACCAAACACGGCGGCGGTGTGCAGCCAGCGTTCCTCGGTAATTTTTTTCAACATGGTTTGCGCGTCGGCGAAAACAAGCTTTGCCTGTTCGCCGACAGCGGCGCTGTCGAGAATTTCAGGATAGTGGCCGGGCAAATCCCATGCTTGAAAAAACGGCGACCAATCGATGTAAGGAACAAGTTGCGCCAGCGGCACATCGGAAAGGATTTGCCGCCCGGAGATTTGCGGCGCGACGGGAACGTAATCGACCGAAGGTTTGAACGCATTAGCGCGCGCTTTATCGAGGGGAATCAGCGCGGAGCCTTTTTTCTGTGCGTGTTGTTCGCGGATTCTGGCGTAATCGGCGGCGATCTCGGCGGCAAAAGTGTCGCGCTGTGTTTCGGACAACAACCGGGTGACGACGCCGACACTGCGCGACGCATCCGGCACATAGACGGTGACGCCCTGATAATGCGGCGCGATCTTGACAGCGGTGTGAACGCGCGATGTGGTCGCGCCGCCGATCAGAAGCGGGCAACGCAAACCGGCGCGTTGCATTTCAGCGGCGACATGCGCCATTTCTTCGAGCGACGGCGTGATGAGTCCGGAGAGGCCGACGGCGTCGGCGTTGACGGCAATCGTGGTGTCGATGATTTTTTGCGCCGGCACCATTACGCCGAGGTCGATCACTTCAAAATTGTTGCATTGCAACACGACGGAAACGATGTTTTTACCGATGTCGTGAACGTCGCCTTTGACGGTAGCGATGACGATGCGTCCTTTGCTTTGCACCTTGCCGCCTTTTTCCTGTTCGATGAACGGCACCAACCAAGAGACAGCTTCTTTCATCACCCGCGCGCTCTTCACCACTTGCGGCAGAAACATCTTGCCTTCGCCGAAACGGTCGCCAACAATGTTCATGCCTTGCATCAGCGGGCCTTCGATGACTTCAAGCGTTTTTCCGCCGCGCACGACAATCGCTTGCCGAACGGCGGCGAGGTCTTCGGTCAGCCGAGAAGCGTTACCGCGGATCAGCGCATGAATAACACGCTCCTCCGCGGACGACGGCCATTCATCGCGTGAGGTTTCCGTTTGTTTTCCCTGCGAGCGATACCGTTCGGCAATCGAAATCAAATGCTCGGTGGCGCTGCCATGTTTCGATGGGCGGTTGAGCACAACATCTTCCACGGCCTCGCGCAATTCCGGATCGAGCTCATCGTAAACGCCAAGCTGGCCGGCGTTGACGATGCCCATCGTCAAACCGTTTTGAATCGCGTGGTAAAGAAACACCGTGTGAATCGCTTCGCGCACCGTGTCGTTGCCGCGAAAACTGAAGCTGACGTTTGAAATGCCGCCGGACACTTTGGCGTGCGGAAGATACTCGCGTATCCAGCGCGTCGCGTGAATGAAATCCAGCGCGTAGTTAGCGTGCTCATCAATGCCGGTGGCGACGGCGAACACGTTGGGATCGAAAACAATATCTTCCGGCGCAAATCCGGCCTTTTGCGTGAGCGAATCGTAAGCGCGTTGACAAATGGCGATGCGGCGCTCAAACGTATCGGCTTGCCCTTGCTCATCGAACGCCATCACGACGGCAGCGCCGCCGTAACGTTTGACAGCGCGAGCACGGCGCAGAAATTCCTCTTCGCCCTCTTTCAGCGACAACGAATTGACCAGCGCGCGCCCCTGCACACATTTCAAACCGGCTTCAATGACTTCCCAACGCGATGAGTCAATCATCACCGGCACGCGGGCGATGTCCGGTTCGGTGGCGATAATGTTCAGGAAGCGCGTCATGGCGGCAACCGAATCGAGCATCGCTTCGTCCATATTGACGTCGATGATTTGCGCACCGTTTTCCACTTGATTTCGCGCGACTTCGACCGCCGCCGCAAAATCGCCGGCCAGAATCAGCCGCGCGAACGCTTTCGAACCGGTGACGTTGGTGCGTTCGCCGACGTTGATGAACAGCGAATCATCGCCGATGTTCAGCGGCTCCAGGCCGGAGAGGCGGAGGGGGCGGGAAGGGGGAAACAATCTCAATCTTCCTCAAAGTAATCCGAATCAATGCGCTTAATGTTGTAAGAGGAAACGATTGAAACGCCGATATCAAAATCGATCATCAGATTCGCAAGATGCTCGCCATCAATAAGAACCACTTTTTTTGCGGTTAGCCGCGAAATATAATCACGCGCCTCCTTGGTATAGGAAGAAGTGGTAATGAAGATGCCTTTTGTTGCCCCTTTTCCTTCAAGCGCACCAACAAAATCCCGAATTTCTCGGACGCTTACATCACTTTGCCAGCGTTTTGCCTGAATGTAAACGACATCCAGACCCAAGCGATCTTCGTTGATGATTCCGTCGATGCCGCCGTCTCCGCTTTTGCCGAGATGTGTTCCGGCATCCTGACGCGATCCCCCGTAACCCATTTTGACAAGTAGTTCGATGACTAGCTTTTCAAAAAAAGTTGGATCGCAGTCATGTACGCGCTTCAAAAGATCATCGGCAAGCTTACTGCGAAGTTCCTGATAAGCGGCGTCAAGTGCCTCTTCCGGGGTCTGCTTGGTTACGGGAGGCAGAGGTTCACGAGGTTCTGGTTCCCTACTGTTTTTTAATGACTGGGGAGATCTCCATTCCAGAAACTCCGGAGATCGTTGCTTGAGAAAATCGATGTCAATAACAGGCGGGTTTTCTTTGAGAATATCTTTCCCGCGCTGTGTAATGCGCATAACCCCGCGGCGAGAAGATTCCATCATGCCTGCTTTGATAAGACCAGTCCTTGCCCATCCAACACGATTATCAAATACAGTTTGCTGTCCACTGGGAAGAAGGCTCTTGCGCTCGGCATCGTTTAACTGAAGTTGATTGGCCAGCGTTCTGACAACCTCGTACCGAGGATGTTCTTTTTCATCTTCCATGAGCCGGAGCAAGGGGAGGAATAATTCCTCAAATGTTGGGATAGCCATAAGGTTCTCTCAGTAAATTATCATTCGACAGATGTTAATGGTAATTCAGTTTCACATCTGCGCGGCGCGATGTTTTTCACAGCATTCGCAATCGCCTTGATGTGCGCTGGTGTCGTGCCGCAACAACCGCCAAGAATGTTGACCCAGCCTTGTTCGGCGAATTCTCGGACGAGCCGCGCGGTGGTTTCCGGCGTTTCGTCGTAGCCGGTGTCGGACATTGGATTGGGCAGTCCGGCGTTCGGATAACAGAGCACAAAGGTGTCGGCGGCTTGCGCCAGCGCTTCGATGTGCGGACGCATCAGTTCGGCACCGAGCGCGCAGTTCAATCCGACGGCGAGCGGCGCGTAGGGGCGCACGGAATTCCAGAAGGCTTCCGGCGTCTGGCCGGAAAGGGTGCGTCCCGAAGCGTCGGTGATGGTGCCGGAAATCATCACCGGCAGGCGTTGTCCGGCGTCGTCGAAAAAAGTTTCGGCGGCAAACAACGCGGCTTTGGCGTTCAACGTGTCGAAGACGGTTTCGATCAGCAGAATGTCGGCGCCGCCTTCGGCCAGCCCTTCAATCGCTTCGCGGTAAGCGGCGACCAGTTCGTCGAAGGTGATGTTGCGAACCGCAGGATCGGAAACGTCGGGAGAAATCGAAGCGGTGCGGTTGGTCGGGCCGAGCGCGCCGGCGACAAAGCGCGGTTTGTCCGGCGTTTTCGCGGTGGCGCAGTCGGCGCATTGCCGCGCCAGTGTTGCGGCGGCGCGGTTCATTTCGCGCGCTTTGTCTTGCAGCCGGTAGTCGGCTTGGGCGATACGCGACGCGCCGAAGGTGTTGGTTTCGATAATGTCGGCGCCGGCGTCGAGGTAAGCGTCGTGAATGCCGGCGATGATGTCCGGTTGAGTCAGCACCAACACATCGTTATTGCCTTTTTGTTCCGGATGATGATGCAAACAACTGCGCGCACCGCCGCGAAAATCGTCTTCGGTGAGATGGTGTTGCTGGATCATGGTGCCCATCGCGCCGTCCAGAATCAGGATGCGTTGACGAAGCAATTCGGCGAGTTCGGCGGTGCGGTCGGGTTGCATGAAAACGAAAAATAGCAAAAGGAAAAATCAATGCGGCGAAGGGCAGGCGGTACTTTGAACGGCGCTGTCGGCAAAGCGAGGCGGCAGTTCGCGCAGACGCTGTTCCAATTCTGGCGAAGCATTGGAGACGACGAAAAAAACAGAGGTGGCGGCGCCGCGCGGCATCACTTTGACGCCGCTGATTTTTTTATTGGTGAGCGATGCGGCGCGCGACTGAGCACCCTGCTCAGAGCTGAACACGCCGAGCGACAACGCAAAAGTTGCGCCTGCTTCCGGTCCCGGCTCCAGCACGGAAATGTCGCTGACGCCTTGACGGCGCAATTCGTTGGCGCGGTTGACGGCGGCGGCGCGGCTGCTGATATTATCAATGCTTACCAGCCATGAACGCGGCGACCCCTGGCGGCGGGTTTCCTGAAATGGCCCGATGTTGGGAATGCGATTGAGCGCGGTGCGCGCGTTGTCGAGTTGCGCTTCGGCAAGCGGCCCCCATTCAAGGCAGGTGATGACCGGTTCGGGAGCGGGCGCCGGCGCGACCGGCACAGGTTCGCCCTCGGCCAGCGATTTCAACAACGTGACGCGCTCATCATTAAGCAGCGGCTGTTGCGGCGGCGGCGGCGGCGTGTTTTCGTTTCGCGCGTACAGGAACAGGACGACGTTGGCAAGCAGGAGAACGATCATTAAAAAGCGCATGGGAGGTTATGAAAACAAAAAAGCGCGAAAAAGCAGGTGGCGAAAAAATACCGACGCCCCGCCGAGCGGGCGCGTCACTCCGGCAGGTATTCCGGCGCAGCCAGCGCCAGAACGCCTTCCAACACAAGATTATCCACGATCGTCAACGGTTCTGACAGGTGGGGAAGAAAAGAAGGCGCGTCGCCGCCCGCGACATAGAGACGGACGTTGGCAACCTCCGCGCCGTGACGCGCGGCAAGTAGCGCCCGCATTTCGTTGATCGCCCCGCAAATGGCCTGAACGGCGCCGGAGAAAATCGCGTCTTCGGTCGTGGCCGGAAAATCGGCATAAACGCCGCGCGCGGATTTCAGCGGCAGACCGGCGGTGTTGGCGGCGAGGCTATTGCGCATCAAGGTCGAGCCGGGCAGGATGAGGCCGCCCGGAAAAACGCCGTCGGCGGTCAAAGCGTCGATGGTGGCAGCTGTGCCGAGGCTGACCACCAGGCAGGGCATCATCAGCGCGCCGTCGGACTCGGCGCGGCGTTGCCGCCGGTACGCCGCGGCCAGCGCCGCCCAGCGGTCGGCGCCGAGACGGGACGGATTGGCGTAGCCGTTTTTGACGCCGGCGGCTTCGGCCTGCGGCGTCAGCCATTCGGCGCGGACGCGCCAACGCACCATTTGCGTTTCGATCTTGTGCTGCATAGCGTTGCCAGCGACGTTAACGCCGATTACACGCGACGGCTGGCCAATATTTTGCCAGTGAGTAAGCGCTAACACTCCAACACTGGAATTGGAAATGGAACCGGAAATCGACCAGCCGTGACGGTTGGCAACCGCCCATTTCAGGCGGGCATTACCGGCGTCGATAACCAGGATAGAACCCATGACGACCTAGGTTCGGCGCAGCGAAATTTCGCCGGCGGTGTAACGATCGCGGCGGCTGTCCTTGCCGACCGCCGTTCCTTCGACCAGCACCAGCGCGCCGCTGGCGTCCACTCCGGCGACCGTGCCGCGCACCGTTTGACCGTCCGGCAGCAACAATTTCACCGGCCGATTCTGATAAGCGTGCCGACGCTGCCATTCCGGCGCGAACGCGACAAAGCCGCGCTGGGCGTAATCGGCCAGCGCCGACACCATTTCCAGCAGACAACGCGCCAGCAGCGCCTCGCGCGTCGGCAGATTTTTCTTGAGCGACGCCAGATCGGACACCGCCTGCGGAATATCGACCCGCGCCGCTTTCGGCAACGTGAGATTGAGGCCGACGCCGACGACCGCTTGCGACGGCCCGAGCGCATCGCCGTTCAATTCCACCAGAATGCCGCCCAGCTTGTGGTAATGATGCACCAGATCGTTCGGCCATTTCAGTTCGATTCCGGCGAAACCTTCCTTTTCCAGCGCCCGCGCCACCGCCACACTCATCGCCAGCGACAAACCGGCCAGAAAACCAGCGCCCTGCTTGAAACGCCAGCCCAGCGAAAACATCAAACTGCTGCCGGGCAGACCCAACCACGGCTTGCCGCGACGGCCTCGCCCCTCGCTTTGCCATTCGGCAGTCAGCGCGAGCGCGTGAATGTCGTGGCGCGGAATCCGCCTCATCAACTCACTCGAAGTCGAATCGATTTGTTCGGCCCATTCG
>JAITBX010000024.1 GCA_031283405.1 Burkholderiales bacterium
CCCGTTGCGCAATCCACGCGTTAACATCGCCCTCAAGCCAACCTACGGCACGCGCCCCAAGTTTAACGGGAGGAGGGAATTTCCCTTCTTTAATCACGCCGTAAAGCGTTGACCGCGCAAGCCCAGTACGATCTTCGACTTGACGACGGCGAAGGATTGTGAGCGTTTCTTTATTTTGAACAGACATCTTTAGTCCTTTTTGGTTACCCCGGGACTCCGGTATGTCTGCAATGGTGACGTCACAACCGCACGATCTCAACGAAAAAAAGATGAAAAAAAGGAGACACAGTACAGTGAAACCAGTAAGCTGTAATGTGCAGTACTGAAGCTACTATTTTGCTTTTTTTGAGAGTGTTTCGAAAGCCTCTTTTTTGGCGCCGCTGATTATTTCTTTAATCGTTTCATTTTTCAGAGTTAGCTGATCGCGGCTCTTGATGTGCGAAACAGCGGTTCTATAAGAAGCATTCGGATTGCTTGCGAAAAACTCTCTCGCCATTGTTCGTAACTTTACGTTTCTATCTCTCGCCTTTTCATGGCGCATTTTGCTTGACAGAGGGCGGGCTTTGTCTAACCCTTTAGTGCGTTTTCTGTTTGTCTCTAATGCTTTTTCGTGCGCTTGCAGCATTGATTGTGTTGCCAAGCCGCCCAAATTGAAAACACTAACCAGAAAAGCACTGTGTCTCTTTTCCATACGATCATAATGATTACGTACTTTGGTAATGAACTTAAGTGTTTGTGCAAGGTCTTGGATTTCGGCTGTCGCCGTCTTGTCTTCAATTTGTTTTTGCGCTTCACCAAGCGTAAAGCCAAGATGGCTTAGCCTGTCGGTGACGCACTTGTTTACATGGCTAAGCACTTTCGCAAAGTCAAAGTTTCTTCTAAACCGTTCTTGGTGTGCTTCACTCTCTTCCTTATTCCAATCCGTTACAATTACTTCCTCTAGTTCAACTATGCCATGGATAATTTTTCTTATCTCGTGAGCCATGTTTTTCCTTTCCGTATTGTGTTTTCATGCGCCCTTACTCAGAAGGTCGCACCAGCTGGATAAAGGGTCTTCGGTTTTCGCCCCGTCGGGCTAGGCGCGATTAAACGATTACACTATATGTCAGGTGCGCCGAAGGACGCAATTTTTAGACTTTGATAAAAATTTTCCGCAGCTAGGCGCAACAAATCAGAAATTTATGCCTGTTTCTTCAGCGGCATCACCAGACCCAAGCTCGCCGCCCGCGTCAGGTAATCCGCCCACCATTGCATCATTTTGGCGCGTTGCTGAACATAGGTTGCATGGTTGTAGGCCGCTGACACTTGATTTCGCTCTTGGTGTGCCAACTGGATTTCAATGTGTTCGTGTGGGAAACCATTTTCATGCAAGATCGTAGAAGCAACGCCCCGAAAGCCGTGGCCGGTCATCCGCGAGTGATACCCCATCCGATAGAGGGCAAACAGAATGGTGTTATTACTGATAGGCTTTCGCGGGCTACGCTCGCCGGGGAACAATAACTCGCGGTTCACGGTTTCCTGCCGCAATTCGTCCAGCACGGCCAGCGCCTGCTTCGATAGTGGGACAAGGTGCGGCGTTCTCATTTTCATGCGCTCAGCGGGGATGCGCCAAAGGTTCGCCTTGGTGTCAATTTCTTCCCAACGGGCGCCGATCAGTTCGGACGTTCTGACGAAGGTCAGCGCCATGAGCCGCAACGCACAACGGGTTATCACTGTGCCATCGTAATCGTTGATCTTCCGTAAAAGCTCCGGCAGTTCCTTTTCGTCAAGGCGGGCGAAGTTCTGTTTTTTCCTTGGAGTGAGGGCGTCGGATGGGCGAATGTCGGCAGCCGGGTTTCGTTCTGCCAGTCCATGCGCCACAGCGTAGCGCAATATTTGGCCGCTGGTTTGCAATGCCCGACGGGCGATGTCCAACGCCCCCCGGCTTTCGATTCGCTTTGCCATCGCCAACAACATGGGGGCGGTCTGTTTCTTGACCGGCACATGCCCGATGATCGGGAACACGTCGGCTTTCAGTCGCTTCAAGATGTTGTCGGCATGGCCAGGGGTGCATGATCCTTTCCAATGCTCCCACCAAGCAATCGCCACCTTCTCGAAGGTGTCTTCATCATCGGCGACGGCCACGGCTTCCACCTTTCGAGCCGCAGACGGGTCAACGCCTCCGGCAATCAGCGCTCGGGCTTCGTCGCGGGCATTGCGGGCGTCTTTCAATGAAACACTAGGGTAAACACCAAAGGAAATAGACTTTTCTTTGCCGCCGATCCGGTATTTCAGCCGCCACCACTTCGCACCGTTGGGCTGGATCAATAGGTACATACCATCGCCGTCAGAGAGCTTGTAGGGCTTTCCCTTCGGTTTGGCGTTGCGGGCGCTGGTATCGGTCAGGGGCATGGGGCTGCTTTCCGGGGGTTGGAGAGTTACCCCCATGTGGGGGTAACTCAGCAGGGGGTAACACCCTTTTTCACATTGAAGTTACCCCTAAAGTTACCCCCAAATTCGTTGGCTGTAAATAGATGTCCTCGGATGCCGCTGGACGATAAAAACAGATTTCCCCTATGAAAAAAGCCGTCCAGTAGATTTTACTGGACGGCTTTGGATGTTCGCTTGGTGGCGAGTCAGGGACTCGAACCCCGGACACAAGGATTATGATTCCTCTGCTCTAACCAACTGAGCTAACCCGCCGAGCTTATTATTTTCGCCGATTCGGGCGGGGGAGTCAATCGGCAGGCAGCAGACAGAGCGGGGTCAGGAGCGTAGGAGCGGCATTCTGCCGCCCGCGTGCCGTATTTCCGTAGAGCGGCCTGCCTTGTCTCCGAAGGGGTGTTACGGGCGGCAGAATGCCTCTCCTACAGATTGATTCCTGCGGCTAACTCCGTAGCACTTGCAGCAGAAAATTCACGTCGTGGCTGATTTCGGGGTTGGCTTCGCGCAACTGGCTGATTTGGCGGCAGGCGTGCAGCACGGTGGTGTGGTCGCGGCCGCCGAAGCGGTTGCCGATTTCGGGTAGCGACAGTTCGGTCAATTCCTTGGCGAGCGCCATCGCCACTTGCCGAGGCCGCGCGATGGCGCGCGAGCGTTTTTTCGACTGCATGTCGGCGATACGGATTTTGTAGTATTCGGCGACGGTTTTCTGGATGTTTTCGATCGACACTTGCCGATTCTGCACGGCGATCAAATCGCGCAGGGCTTCTTTGACGACTTCCAGTTTGATTTCGGTGGCGTGGAAGCTGGCGTAGGCCAGCACGCGCTTCAACGCGCCTTCGAGTTCGCGCACGTTGGAACGAATGTGTTTGGCAATGAAGAAGGCCACTTGCTCGTCGAGCGCAACGTTGACCGACTTCGCTTTCGCCAGCAGGATCGCCACCCGCATTTCCAGTTCCGGCGGCTCCAGCGCAACGGTCAGTCCCCAACTGAAGCGCGTAGTCAATCGCTCTTCCAGTCCCTTGATTTCGCGCGGGTAAGTGTCGCAAGTGATAACGATTTGTTTGTGCGCTTCGACCAGCGCATTGAACAGGTAGAAAAATTCTTCCTGCGTGCGATCTTTGTTGCGGAAAAATTGGATGTCGTCGATCAACAGCAAGTCGAGTGAATGGTAGTAGCGCTTGAACTCATCGAAGGATTTGTGTTGATAGGCATGCACCACGTCGGAGACGTATTTTTCGGCGTGGATGTAGCGAACGCGAGCGGACGGTGTGCGTTGCAGCAAGTGATTGCCGATGGCCTGAATCAAGTGGGTTTTGCCGAGGCCGACGCCGCCATAGACGAATAACGGGCTGTACGAGTTCGGCGATTCGGCCACTTGCAAACTGGCGGCGCGCGCCAACTGATTCGCTTTGCCGGTGACGAAGCTGTCGAAAGTGAACGTCGGATTCAGACGATGCGTTTCCTGCCGCGCGCCATTGCCGTTGGCGGGCGCCGCTACGGGCGGCAGCACGGTAACAGAAGCGAGGGCAGGAACAGAAACCGGCAAAGACGAAGGCGCGGCGGCGGAAGCGTTGCCATTCATTTTGCTATCCGACTTGCCGTTGCTTGCACCATTGCTTACGCCGTTCGATTTGTTATCCGATGCGCTATCCGATGCGCCGTTTGCCGCTTTGGACGCAGGCGCTTTTTTGATGATGAAGCGCAAGCGCAAGGGCTGCCCCGCGATCGTTTGCGCCAGCGTTTCGATGCGCTCGCCGTACTTCATCCGCACCCAGTCCTGCACGAACGTATTGGGCGCTTGAATGCACAACTCGTCGGCGGTTTCTTCGCACGACAAGAGCTTGATCCACGTCGAAAACTGCTGTGGATTCAGCTCCTTCGACAGCATCGCCAAGCAGGCAGACCAGATCGGAGAGTCGGCAGAAGAGGACGAGGCGTGCATTGCTGAAAGAGCGAAATTAAAAAAGCGTGAAAGTGGGAAAAGCGAAAAAAACGAAAGATAAAAAAGCGCGTCCGTCGATGACGGCCGCGCTGAGAACACGGGAGACTATTTTACCCTACTGTGGGGAAACGTTTTGATCTGACGCAAGCATCAAACGGACTTTTTTATAAGGCTTTGTTTTGCATCGAAAATCATTTTTCATTCGGAATGTAAAAACGCCGTTCGGGAAGGGGATGTCGCGACGGCCTCGCCCCTCGCTTTGCCATTCGGCAGTCAGCGCGAGCGCGTGAATGTCGTGGCGCGGAATCCGCCTCATCAACTCACTCGAAGTCGAATCGATTTGTTCGGCCCATTCG